>DAOWHR010000328.1 GCA_030641315.1 Anaerohalosphaeraceae bacterium
ACCCCTTCCTCAACAAGCCTCCGTGCCATCAGGCATGACTGCCCGAATGTGTTGCGTCCATAATCATCACGCACCTTGTCTTTTTCCGATGACAGATCAAAGAGGTTTTTAGCCTTGCCCAGCATCATATCATAAGCCTGGTTTTCACAATTATCAAAGTGCTTAAAGTGCCGGTTGTCCTGCATAGCATCTCCGAGTGTGTCCAGTTTGCCCAGCAGTTTACGCCTGTTATGCTGACGTTTCTCTGTGATTCCCTTAGCGACAATACCTTCAACCATGAAAGGATCCCGCCTGGGGTCGCCGCCAGTTGCGAAAGGTTTGTATTTTGTACCAAGAAAACCTGCCTCAGAAAACCGTCCCTGCGGCTGGGTCAGGACGATATACGGCGGAACTATACCCTTGTAGCCATTTTCATAACCTTTAAACATCGAGACAATTGCCCCTACGCTTGGATAGACCAGCCGGCCGGGTTCGTGACCTGTCTGCACCCTGTAGGAGGCTGTTTCATGCGCATTGATCCCGTGGGTCATACTGCGGATTATAGAATACTTGTCGGCATGTTTTGCCAGTTTCGGAAGCAGCTGACATATCCGAATACCGGATACATTAGTGGAGATGGGCTTATCCAAAGGCCCGCAATAATCGTAGCCAGACTCAGGTTTAGGGTCAAACGTATCTAAATGAGAAGGCCCGCCCCACATCCAAATCTGTATCACCGATTTAGCCTTGGTCTTTATCACCGGTGCCGGTTTCGCATAAAGGTGTTTTGTGTCAAGCAGGGAAATACCGGCTGCACCGACAACTCCGCTCTTTATCAGGTCACGACGTGTTATCCTATTTTTGACATTATCATTTCTCATAGGGCACTCCTGTTTAATATTTCAAGGCTGTCTGATGTTTAAGCAAACCTTTGTTAACCGCGATACATTTTTTAGATTAATGTCTATACAAAAATTCCTTGGAATTGATCAAGGCCCACATCAGATCGGATGCGGCGTTGCCCGGACTGATCCCGTCACTCTTATAGTAATCCTCCATAACCTTCAGTTCGCTATCCGTCGGATAGCGCGACAGAACGCTCAAATATATCTTATTAACAATGCGTCCACTGCCGCCTCTGCTGAATGGGGTGCCCCTGTTGCCTCTTGCACTTTTTGCATTTTGAGGTGTTCCGCTGCGAAGCCGCCAACTTCGGTCTATCTTACTCTGAATATGACTGGAATTAAGCATGTGGCGTCTCTGTGCGTCGGTCGGTTTATTAGTGCGTTCAGACTCGAAACCTGTATCCCGCGACGGCCGCCCGAACATCTCAAGAAACTGGCTGGTAATACTGCCGTCTGCAAGGTCGATCGAACGCTGATTTTCGGGAATAAACGTAAAAGGTTCTGGAATCGGGCTTGAGTACTTCTCATTTGTATTTGAAATAAGGCATAAGGCATCGATGAGAACCTCAGCATCCAGCTGACGAACAGGATAGCACGCAAATAATGCCTCCGCATCAGGATGGTTCGTTCGGCAGATCGATGATTGCTGATAAGTAGAAGAGTTCAAGATCAGTCGGTAAATATGCTTGAGATCATAATTCGATTCGACAAGCTCTTGTGAAAGGTAAGCCAGCAGCTCAGGATGAACTGGCTTGTTGTCCGGGCGAATATCGTCAGTGGGGTGAATCATACCTCGTCCCATCAACCACGACCAGATACGATTGACTATATTACGACTGAACCATTCATTGTCCGTCTTGATCAGCCAGTCGGCAAAGACCTTTCTGGGATCTGTACCAGGCTGGATCGTCACAGACTTACCATCCGGAAAAACCGCCCTGATCGGTTTATCAAAGGTTGGATCAAGGCTAACGATCTCTTCCTTCCATTCAGCTGTTCCTTTGAATGAAACCTGCGTAAAAAACTTCGCGAGATCCTCCTGTTTTTTCTTCGACCAGTTTTCCAGGCGAACACCCATGAAATTAAGAGCAACCACTTTGGCGATCGTCGAAGCATCTTTTCCCTGTATGGCACGATAAAAGTTCACCTGGGGAACATGGAAGTTACTGCCGCTTGATGTCAATAATTCACTGACGAATTGATCATAGGGCATATTCTCTGCAATGGATTGCTTGATCCAGCGATGATAGGCCTGCACCGCATCAGGCCACAAATTAATGGGAAACTCAGCCTTGACACGCAGCAGGTCACACCATTTAAGTGACCTGTACTTCGCAAACTCATCACGTTTGAGAAGGACATTAACGAGAGTTTTGCGCTTATCTGATCGAGGATTCTGAAGAAAGTTATCAACTTCCTCAGCCGTTGGCAATGTTCCGATCAGGTCCAGGTAGGCCCGACGGATAAAGACCGAATCCGAACATCGATCGGCAGGCTGAATATCTTCTGCCTTGAAGGTCTTCATTACAATTGTGTCGATCTTGTTTTGACGGCGAAAAGGCTTGTCCGTTTCAAACGGGTGAGTATTAACTGCTCCGGCTGCAACTACGGCCAGAGTGGTCAATACCAGCGTTGCGATATATATGGTTTTTATATCGAAAGCCGCCACCGGACAAGTGTTACGAGTCATACTTTCACCACTTTTCTAATAAAATATCGACATTTATTTGTTCATTATAACAATATTACGCTCTGCACCGAACAAATATTGCATTTTTAATGGAAAAAAGTCTCGCACTTGCTTTGAAAATAACAACCGGAATTATAACTATTTGAGTTTTATCGGAAATTTGACAGTAAGAATTGCTGAATTAATAAAATCGATACCATTTTGTCACAAATTCGGCTTCGGAGTTTAATACTACATCGCGATTTATCACAAAATTCACGCTGTAGTCGATCAATGAGGATGGTTTTTGGCCGCAGCAGAATAAACATTAGAGTTGTCGGTCAAGTTTTCGGTAGCCTATTGCTTCTGCGATGTGTTCGGGCGTGATTTGTTCCATGCCAGCTAAGTCGGCTATTGTTCTGGCGACTTTGCAAATTTTGTCATGGGCCCGGGCACTTAGGGCGAATTCGGTCATGGCGTGCTTCAGGAGTTGTTCGCATGGTTCATCGAGCGTGCAGAATTTTTCAACCTGCTTATGGCTCATAGAGGCATTTGTCGCAGCTTTGCCGAAACGGGCAGTCTGAACCTTGCGGGTTGACTCGATCCGCTTGCGTATGCTCGCTGAGGTTTCACCGTTGCCGCTGCTGGTTCGCAGCTTGCGGAAGCTCACAGCGGGAACATCAATGTGGATGTCAATGCGGTCAAGAAGAGGGCCTGATATTTTTGAGACATAACGTTCGACCTGATTCGGTGTGCATTTGCACTGGCGAAGGTTTGAGCCAAAATATCCACACGGACACGGGTTCATCGCTGTAATAAGCATGAATTGTGCTGGGAACGTTATTGTTCCTTTGGCTCTTGATACGGTAACAGTGCCGTCTTCCAATGGCTGTCGTATCATTTCCAGCACATGCCTTGGGAACTCGGCGAATTCGTCCAAAAACAGCACGCCGTTGTGTGAAAGCGATAGCTCACCCGGCCTTGGTGTTGTGCCGCCCCCAACCAGTGCCGGTCCGGTCGCTGTGTGGTGAGGGGTTCGCACAGGTCTTGTTGTAAGCAGGGCGTTTTTCCTGTCGAGCAAGCCGACAGAAGAATAGACCCGCGTTGTCTCCAGTGATTCTTCAAGCGAGAGCATCGGCAATACTGTCGCTACCCGCTGGGCGAGCATTGTTTTGCCTGCACCCGGCGAGCCGATCATCATTACGTTGTGTCCGCCAGCCGCGGCGATTGTCAGCGCCCGCTTAACGGACTCCTGGCCCTTGACGTCAGAAAAGTCAATATCGTATTTACATGTCGTATTGAATATCTCTTCGATGTTGACGGCCACCGGTTCCATATCAAGTTCACCGGACAGGAAGGCGACAGCCTGAGCCAGTGATCCGACTCCGTAAACGTCTATTCCGCTTACGACAGCAGCTTCGTATGCGTTGTCTTCGGGGACGATAATGCTTGTAAAGCCCTTGTCAGCAGCGCTTATCGCCATCGAAAGTATGCCGTTGACCGGCCGAACCCGTCCGTCAAGAGCAAGTTCGCCTACGATGACATGGTTATTTAGATTGTCGCATGTCAGTCCCGACGAACAGGCCAACATCCCCAGTGCTATCGGCAGATCGAACGCCGGGCCTGCCTTTTTAATGTCAGCCGGAGCCAGATTAACAAGTGACTGCGTGTCAGGGTACATAAAACCCGAATTTACGATCGCGCTGCGCACACGCTCGGTGCTTTCCTTGACAGCCGCGTCAGGCAGGCCGACGATCGTCGGCTTATCAAATCCGCCGCGCGAAACGTCAACCTCTACTTCGCAGATAATACCTTCTATTCCCTCAAGTGTTACGCTGTACAGTCTTGCTAACATTCTATGCCTCCGTTATAAATGTGGATATGAGTCTAATAGAAACTTGTGGCCTCGGCAAGTCTTTTTCTTATCTTTTAACTAGTGCTGTGTAAATCTTTAATTTACGGGTTCCTGCTTGCAGCCAACGGGCATCTGCTGCGTCAGAAATCCTCGACCTGCATTTGCAGGGCTTCGTTTTCTTCCTTGCAGCTACCCATTGGGTACTTCGCAATAAGGGCGAAACTTTAATCTTTACAAAGCACTAGATTTGAGGTCGGCTTTGCGGAAGTATTGGCAAATCTTTTTGGGGGGATGAACTATATAGGCGATAATGGTAATAAGTGCCACTATTACCGTAGGTATGATGATAACTATTGCCGGGACCGATGGGTAGACCAGCTTTTCGAGGTAGTAAGCGATAAATGAGTCCTGATACATCTGGCTCGAGTTGTGTTTGACCCGAAGTGCATTTTCCAGTGTTGTAAGCGGACAGTATTTTCCTATGATCGCAAGAAAACCAACATAGCCAATTCCGCAGAGATGGAACGTTCTTAATATCCATCGATCCATAAATCTGCTGAATCGCTCAGATGAACCATTAAAGAGATACAAGCGAATGAATGCGATTACTGTCAGGAGGAAAACTGAAAGCATGAAGAATATCCAAAGCAAATGCACCATTAATACAATGTTGGCCAGAATTCCTGACAGCATTTTAGAATTCCTTAAAAATTTCAATATTTAATTGCATCACCATTTACTGCCATGATATAATCATTATATCACTTTAAGGACTGAAGGCATGAGAAAAATTAACGGTCCAACAAGAGTTTTTTTGAGGGGTGCGGCAATTCTGCTATTGTCTTTCGGGGTCTGTGTTATCTGTTTTTCCTGCGAAAAAGACTCAAAAATGTCAGAGATTCCGTCCAGTCAACAATCTGTCTCAGAATCGCAACAGCAGAGTACTGATGCTGTTGATTCTACGTTTACCGCAGAGCCTGACGCTTTAGCTGGTGGTGAGGTTATGAAGCGGCATCAGCCACGGTCGGATGAACGACTCGAAGAAAGACATCAGATGGTTAGAGTGATCGAACAGCGGCACGGTTTAAAGGACAGGAAAGTACTTGAGGCCATGCTAAACGTGCCGAGGCATTGGTTCGTTCCCAAAAGCGAGCAATCCCACGCGTATTGGGATAGTCCTCTGCCGATCGGGCATGGGCAGACTATATCTCAGCCGTTCATTGTTGCGTATATGACAAGCCTGCTAAAGCTCGATGCCGACAAGAAGGTGCTTGAAATAGGGACCGGTTCCGGGTATCAAGCAGCGATACTTACGGAGTTTACACCTTATGTTTATTCTATCGAGATCGTGGAAGAACTTGGCAGGGCGGCAGAGAAACTTTTTCCCAAACTGGGTTACGAAACTATAAAAGTTAAAGTTGGAGATGGTTATAAGGGTTGGCCTGAGTACGCTCCGTTCGACGCTATCATTGTAACCTGTGCACCAGAGCGGATCCCGTCTGCTTTGCTCGAACAGTTGAAACCTAATGGCAGGATGATCATTCCGGTTGGAGGTTCCGGTCAGATTCAGGATATGATACTGGTGACAAAAGACGAAAAAAGTAATAGCACAAAAAAGTCATCAATGCCAGTTCGATTTGTTCCTATGGTTCGCGAAAAATAAGTGCGAAACAGATATAACCGCGGTCAATTCTCTGAAAGATTGTGTATTGGGAAGATGTTCTTCTTAACCTTCGTGATGGTTTCGTCGATGGCTTTATCCACATCCGGTTTTATTGTCGGGTCAGGTGACAGTGGTATATCTTTAAGCCCGCCGCCCCATTCGGTGCTTTGGAGCATTACTCCGCCAAGCCCTGCCGTCAGGTCGTGTGAATCGTTCTGCCCTGTGATGGTTTTCCATATTAGCGACCATGCGCGTACGGTGTTTT
This sequence comes from Anaerohalosphaeraceae bacterium, assembly GCA_030641315.1. Taxonomy (GTDB): domain Bacteria; phylum Planctomycetota; class Phycisphaerae; order Sedimentisphaerales; family Anaerohalosphaeraceae; genus DAOWHR01. The sequence continues at coordinate 6,337 of DAOWHR010000328.1, forward strand.
CGATGTTGTAGCCGCCGCCGCCTGTAACGAGCAGGGGCTTTTGAAATGACATAAGTTTTTCGGTAACTGTCGCATGGACGTTGTTTGTCAGACGAAGTTGTGCGAGAGGATCGCTAGCCAGTGTGTCAGCGCCGGCTTCGAGAACCAGTACGTCCGGGTCATAAGATTCTATGAGCGGATAGACAACCTCATCGAGTGCCTTAAGGTATGCTTCGTCATAAGTGCCGGGCGGCAGCGGTATGTTTACGCTGTATCCAAGCCCGTCGCCGACGCCGATCTCATCTTCAAAGCCTGTCCCTGGAAACAGGGTATGGCCTGACTGGTGCATAGAGATCGTCATAACGTCATTGCGGTCATAAAAACCGTCCTGTACGCCGTCCGTATGATGAACATCAATATCCAAAAACAGCACGCGTTTGCCTGCATCGGTAAACGTAAGGCACGCAAGCACTATGTCGTTGATATAGCAGAATCCCGATGCGTAAGTCGCATGGGCATGGTGCATACCGCCTGCCGGGTTGAACGCGATCTTTGCTTCGCCTGCCAGCAGTTTTCGTGCCGCGGTCAGACTTGCTCCGGTTGACCAGTAAAAGTTTTCGAGCATATTAACAAAGACAGGGCAGTCACCGGTGCCAAGTCCGAAATGCAGAAAGTTATGGTCGAACTCGCCGTAGCTGGCACGCACGAGCATATCGAGATATTCTTTGGCATGATAAGTTTCAAGCTCCTGCCGTGTTGCAGGGGCAGGCTCACACAACCCATATTCATTTCCGCTAAGCAGAAACATCGAAGAAAGAAGTTTATGTACACGACCGGCTCGGGAAGTGTTGAATGGGCACGAAGCCGGGTATGGATGTTTGTCCATTTCGGGCGAATATATAAATAATTTATCTTTCATTTTATCTCACAATGGCTGCTGAGGATTACTAGATAAGGTCCTTAATGTGGCTTTTCATGGCATACCTGCACAGGCATATCAAACTTACGCTCAAAATTATCAGTACAGCTTCGACCAGATGCGCTTCATTTACAATTACAGCGACTGTAGTGCCAATTGCAGGGGGGTGTTCGAGATCGAGTACCGCCATAAAAAAAAACGCCAGCCCAACGGCAAGCGGCAACTCGGCGTGTATCGTCATATTGGTCATTAAAAATAACGCCCCGCAAACAAGGCCTACGATGTGACCGCCGATGACATTGACCGATTTGGCTGAGACTGTTTTAGGCATCGCAAAGCAGATAAAAGTCGTCGCGCCCATAGTTGCTATCACAACCTCGCTGCCGTGAAATACATAGACTACAAGTAAGACAACAAAGGCCGCAATTAAGCTTTGCATTATGTAATTAAACCAGTCTTTTTTGAACTTGTCCAGGATCAGCACTTGCGCAGCTCCGTAAATCATTAGTTGTGTCTGTCCTCAGCGAGGTCGTATTTGATCATGTACGCATCGCCATCGAATTCGGTCTTGATCTGATAGCCTGAATTATAGAAAATATTCAGCATAGCCTTGTTGGCTGACAGAACCGTCGCATAAAATGATTTGACCTTTCGCTGGATTGCGATCTTAGTAATGTAGTCCAGCAAAAACGAACCCATCCCCTTGTCCTGCCATTCGTCCTGTACGATGAATGCGACTTCGGCTACCCTGGTTTTTGGGTCCAGGAAATACTGCGTGATCGCTACGATCTCTTCGCCCGACGGCCCGGGAAC
>DAOWHR010000148.1 GCA_030641315.1 Anaerohalosphaeraceae bacterium
ACCATAAAACTAAGCTTTTTACGCTGATGGACCGTTACTGTATCATTGCCGCTCTGACTTGAGTTTCCCCCGCGATCCACCGATTTTGAATCGAACTTCCTCTTGGCATCACGGATATTCTTCTTAGCTTCACCGATATTCTTACGCACCTTGCCCGCGACATGGGCACCGATTTTACCTGCGCTCTGGCGAAGCTTATGCACCTCACTGTAAATATCGTCCTGACCGCCGCTCGTGTCGCCCGGCTGGGGCTTGACCTTCTTTGCTATTCTTTCAGCAACGATAGACAAACTCGCAGGGGAAAACTGCGATACGCTGTTACGAACATGCTCGGTGCCGAAAACATCTTCAACCATCGCCTGAACGGTTGCGTATCGCTCTTTCGGGTCCTTGGCCATTGCCTTTTTGATCACTGACTTAAACGGCTCGTTGATCCCCTCGACATCGACCGTCCCGGACATATGCTTCATCAATACTTCACCCGGACTGGCACCGAAAAACGGAACCTGTCCCGTAAGCATTTCATAAAGCACAACGCCAAGCGAATAAATATCGATGCCCTTATCGTAATTACCGGCCCCGATCTCGGGCGCCATATAGTGCACCGTCCCGACAGTTATCGTCTGCTGGCTGTTATGGCCTGCGTTCATCGCCTTGCTCAAACCGTAATCACCTATCTTGACCTGGCCGTTCTCATAGAAAATATTGCTCGGCTTAAGATCCCTGTGAACGATCCCGCACTCATGCAGATACGCAAGCCCCTTAGCGATCTCTCGCAGGAAAAACGCAGTCTTCTGCTCGCCAAGACCAGCAGGACTCTCCTTGATCATATCGCCAAGCGATGGCCCCGAAACATACTCCATCACAACGAAGGGCCTGTTATTACTATTACGCTTTACGTCAAAGATCGATACCAGGTATGGGCTTTTCAGATTCATGCAATGGTTAATGCCCCGAAGCTCGATCTGCTCATAGTTCTGTATCGTCTTGATCGCGACCTCTCTGCCCCCGTCGCTCAAAGCGTAGTACACCTCGCCGAACCCGCCCCGCCCCGCGGCCCGCTGGATCGTGTACCCTTCTAACGGCCTGTCGCCGTATTTATATTGATACTCCTGCATACCTGCCTCACTGTTAGTTGTAAGTTATATCAATCCTTTTTATGCGCGGGTTAAAGCTTTATAACAGATCAAACTCTTTCAACGCGAAAATTTATTACCCTAAAGGGTATTAGTCCTTAACCTCTGTCAGTACAATACCAAGCCGCCCGATACGAATCGGCTTATCCATCACAAGACCCTGTCGAGCATCTACAGCTTTGCCGTCAACCTGCACGGTCGCGGCGCTGCTGCACAACAGTTTCCCGTCCCGCATAACAAACGCCATTCTTTGTTCGATCTGATCCGAACAGATATGGCACGTCGAATCGTTACCAAGCAGTATCTCCCGGTCCATCAGCACAACGCCGGTAACATCGGCCCTGGGCATCCTGGCGCTCGAAGGCAGCAGCATCGCCGTACCGCTGGCAGCGTTTGGCCTCTTGAATTTCATCCGGCACCGCATCGTAAGACCCACCCTGTCACCGTCAACAAGCAGCTTTTCAGTAAACTGCTCCTCGTTGACAAGTACCGGCCTGTCAGAACGAACAAAGTAGTCTCCCTCGGTCCGCTCGATACTGATAACGGGCAGATCAGGCCCGGCAACAAGCCCGACATCAACTTTGCCAGGCGAACTGATCGGGCCAACCGTCACACGATCACCGCAGACCACAAGATAACAGCCTACCCCGTCGATCTGCATCATAAATTTTCGTCTGTCCTGAACCACTGCCGCTGTCCCTGCTCTGTCTTTAGATATCGATAAAACTTCCTCACCGGCCGCTTCGGATTCTTTTGCCTGCTCGACAGCTTTATACCCGCTTGAGCTGAATCCCACAAGCCCCAAAGGTCCGGCTTTGAGCGATCTTACGGCATCGGCGTATTTTTCGGCATTGCTGCGTGCCTGATCGACCCACTCGGCGTCGCCCAGCATGAGCTTTAGCCTTCCAAGCACCTCAACCGCCTTTCCGGGATCTGCACCTTCCACACACCGCCTTACCTGCCTGCAAAGATCGATTATCTTCGACCACTGAGCAGATTCCGCACAGTCGCCAAGCTTGTCCATCCGCCGTATAAGATGCTCTGCCCTGTCGAGCCGACCGCTCTCGACGCACTGACGAATCAACTCGGCCAGTTTGCCGCGCACCTGCCAGACAACCTGGCCAGCCTTGCCGCCGACCATATCCATCAAGCCTGTCTGACAAACAACATCAACACCCGCTTCGATATCACCGCGGCTTATCGCCTCATCGATCCTTTTAACCGCCGCGTCAAGTCTGGCTCTCTGCGCCTTGGCATCCTGACGGATCACAGCATCGTCGCTGCTGCTCTGATCGTCTTCAAGCATTTCCTGCCCGACCGAAACCCAGCCCTTACCGATATTATCTCTCGCTGCCGCCAGCCTGACATTTCGCTTGGCCTGAACCGAACGTTTCGCCTCTATCGCAACACAAATCGCCTTACGAAGCCCGGCCACCTCATCGGTATTGCCGTTCAGCTTTTGGGCCTTATTGCAGTCGCTAAGAGCCTGTTCGAGTCTGTCGGCCAGCAGATGCGTATCGCCGCGTTCAGCAAACGCCCTGCCGAGCCGACCGATGAGCTTCTTACCACGCCGATGTTCAGCGGCACCGCCGCCTAGCACCAGATCATAAGCCTCATCCAGCCGACCATCGGCATAAGCAACTTCAGCTTGTTTTATTCGCAGATCAAACACAGCACTGTTCCCGGTCAAAAGTATACGTTAGTGTACACGTTCATCAAACAATAATCAACCACGCTCTACTGCACCAATGCGATACTGACTTCACCGTCTGTCGTGCCCGCATCGCTGAAATACTCATCGATCTGTTCGACAAGCTCAACTTCGTTTATCTGATCGATATCGATTACCTGCACATAAGCGCTCTCGTGCGTCAAAACGCGTTCTGCAACCTCAAGCCGCTTGTTGATGTTATCGATGAGCTTTTCGGTCTTGGCGATCATGCTGTTGTCAACGCTCACGCCCGTGCCGATGCTCGATGCCTTTATCAGCCTGTGCTTACTCTCAAGTCCTTCGATCTTCGATGCCAGCAGACGCTTCTGCGACTTTGTCCTGTCAAGCAGTTCCATCGCCGTGTCCAGCCCGCGTTCCCGAGTTGCAAGCAAACGTCTCTTACTCTCAAGCACAAGCTCAGACTCTCGAAGCCGATCAAATCGATGTTTAAGCTCATCGGTCAGCTGCTGACGACTGTACTTTCTGTGGCCGATAGTATAGCTGCTGCGACCGTCCTTGAACAGATCGCTAAGCTTTTCAACACGCAGTTTTTCCTCGGCGAACGCCTTTTCGCTGTCAGCCGTCTCCTTTTTCAAAGAGGCGATTTCGACTTCTTCCCGGGCAACCATACGGATATTCGCGTGTATTTCGGGCAGAATATCGTCCAGCAGATCCTTGGCCCGGCGAAGCTCAAACTCGATGGGCACGGCATTTTTCACACCATTCTGCGTCATCCGAACCGAGCTGCGAACATAGCTGGCAATATCCTTACCAAAAGCCAGAGTACCAACAATAGCGACCACACCAACAACAACCAGACCTTTCTTAAGTAGTTTCTTCAACATGACTTAGCTCCTTTAAACAATTAAACCCATGTTTCTGTTACATTTCTCACAGCCAGCACAAACCAGCCGTAACAAACATGTAGTCGTACCCCAACCGGAAACGTTACAGAAAAAAAGAAACTTACCCACCCCCCAAAACAAATCAGCCCCCGCATCGGCTTGAACCAACCCGCCAATAATTTTTCCACTGTTAAATCAAATAATGCGACAGAAACCGTTCAGCTAATATTAAACAGTTACTTTCCAGCTGCGTACTACTTGCCTTTGCGAAAGGGTCTGAGATGCTTTATAATGTTTCCCAGACCGCCTGCCTGCCTGATTGGGAACACGCCTTTTTCAACTGAATTTACTTCTTCTATCGAATAAAAAGCCTGCGGATTGAATATGTTTATCAGTTCGGTTACCCGCTTGACCTCACGCCTCGGCACGATCGTAAAAATCACCTTCACCTGCCCGACCGTGCCATGGCCCTCAATGCAGGTAACGCCGTAGTCTTCATTTTTGAGATTCTCAACCAATTCGGTAGCATCTTTTTTCAATACAATTCTGACAAGCACAACCCCCAGAGTCAGCTTCTCGGCGATCCACATCCCGACAAAATTCCCCATCGCAAACCCACCCGCATAAGCGACATAGCAAGCAGGATTGTTCAGGTTCTGCATGATCTGACTGATCGCCAAAATCCAGATAAGCACCTCAAAGAAACCCATAACCGGCGCCAGAAATTTAAACCCCCTCGACACAAATACAATACGAACCGTCCCCATGCTCACATCGACAACACGCGCAAGAAAGATCAAAAGCGGCAAAACAAACCACCCGTAAACATCAACACTCAACAATAATTCTTCGCCCATAAGATGCATACTCCAAATAGCTATTTACTCAAACCAAACCGCCTCACCATGCACTCAACTCGCCGAACAGTTCTTCGACCAGGTCCTTCATTGTTATAATGCCCAAAGGTGTTCCCTTATCCTTTTTTGCAGTACGAACGACCAATGCCATCTTTGCTTTCTCTTTCTGCATCGATTCCATCGCATTGGTAACCAGTGTTTTCTGATCGATCGTCCTGACCGGTTTTACAAAATCATGCAAACTGTCAATCTTTTCCTTCGAACACAGCACTTCATAAACATTTATAAAACCAATGATGTTGTCCGGCTGGTTCTCATAGACCAACAGCCGCGTAAAATCGTATCTTCTGATAACATCCAGAACCGCCCGCCTATCCGATCTTACCGAAACACGCTGAGTCTTTTTAAGAGGGATCATCACCTTGCTTACAGTAGTATTCGACACGGTCAAAAGCCTGTTGACAATGTCAGCCTGAACGCTGCTCAGAAAGCTTTCATCATGGATATCCCTGAAAAACACGGCCGTCTCGTGTCGTTGCACCGCATTAATATCGCCGCTTGACGGAACGGGAGTATGCGTCAGTTTTGCCAGAAACAGCGAAATATATCGAAATACAGCAATAACACCGCACCAGCTAAGTATCTTGTAAAATCCGTAAATCAGCGGCGCTATCTTCAGCATCATAGCATCGGAATAATAGAAGAAAAGATTCTTAGGGATAAGCTCGGAAAATATGAAAAGCGGCCCTGCCGTTATAAGCGTCGTATAAAGTTCCGCCGAATGCCCCGACTCTGTCCATTTCATAATCATGTAAGTTACAGAACTCGTTACAATATAGATCGCAAGGTTCGTACCTACCAATGTCGAAGTGAGCAAACCGGAAGTGTCCCGCAAGGCCTTGCCAAGAACAACCGACGAAAATTGTTTCTTCTCGATACCAAGCCGAAGCCGAAGCCGGCTTATCTGGTATATCCCCGTCTCGGCGCCTGAGAAAAGACCGGAAAGACACACACTGATCAAAATCAGTAAGATCAGCAGCAAACTGGTCATTTCTCTCCCTCCACCATCTCTATCGTCAACAGTACGCTCCGTATTCGATGCTTGCTGACTCGTTCGACTGTAAAAGTCAGATTCTCCCAATGCGTCACATCGCCTTTTTGAGGGATCTTGCCTAGAAGACTGGCCACAAACCCACCAACCGTCACGGTGCGTATCTCCTTCGGGCTGATCCCAAACCTCTTGATCCAGTCATGGATAGGCAGGAAACCTGCCAGCCGATACTCATTAGGAGATAGCTGTTCGATCATTTCAAACGCCTCTTTCGTGCCGATCGAGCCGAACAACTCATCGGCGATATCCTCCAGATAAACCAGCCCCGCCACTCCGCCGTACTCATCGACAACTATTGCGGTATCGGTATTCTTCTTGCGAAAAAAATCTATTACCGAATCGATGCTCTTTTGTTCGGGAACAAACTCAACCTCTCTGATGATCTTTTTCAGGCTCGATCCCGGCTTCAGCAATATGTCTCTCAGATGCACCATTCCGGTAATGTCATCGATCGTGTTGGAATACACAGGTATCTTTGTCAAGCGGTTCTTCATCATGATCTCAGCAGCATGTTGAGCGGTATTATCTACACTGCATGCGACAAGGTCCACACGAGGCCGCAAAACATTGCGAACCTTCAGAAAACCGAAATCCATCAGCTCTGTCAATATTTTGTCCTGGTGCAGCGATATCAGTCCGTGCTCTCG
>DAOWHR010000314.1 GCA_030641315.1 Anaerohalosphaeraceae bacterium
TAAACGCCGTAGAAGATCGAGCATGAGTCCAGCCACACCGTGATCCGGTGCATCTCCTCGTCCGATAACTTTACGTCATTGTGGCCTTTTTTCAGCATTTCATACAGTTTTGATGCCCGGGCGCCGAATTTGCCCGGCGTTGTTCTGTGCCGGTCTCCGTACTGCCAGAAACCATATTTCGGTGCCAGGCTGAAATACGATGCGTACCATTTCTGGCGTCCCTTGACGACCACTTCACTGTCGAGTCTGGGTGCTTTGCCCGGGTTCTTCTGGTGACAAGGCAAACAGTTCCTGTCAAGTACCGGCTGAACGAGTCTCGGATAGCTGAACGGATTGGTCCCGTCAACGTCCGGAGTGATTTTCGACGGCTCACGCTGCATCGCCACAGGCACATTAGCTGCCTGAGGTGTCCGGTTACGCGGTTCATGGCATCCCTGGCAAACCAGTTTTTCGCCAGGCTGAACCCAGGTTGCAGAACGCATCGACTGAACCGCCAGACCTTCTTCGTCAAGCGCCTGGAAAAACAACTCCTTGCCTGCCGGTACAACGAAATGGGCGCTGCCGTCCTCTTCCACAGGAACTGTTCCGAGCACATAACGTGCAAGAATGACAGAGTCCAGTCCGGTCGGCAATCGAAGCCCGATCTCATGCGGCGGATAGCCCGAAGGCACAGCACAAGGAAGTATCTGGTATACCCGAAGCGATTTTATCTTTGTCCCCTCCGGCCACTCTTTTATGCTGTCATATACGTTGACCAGTGCAAGCGTTCCTTCGTCGCTTTTACCGTCCGATGCGGCGGGGATTACCGGAGGTTTTTCTCTTTCGCGCAACGGCACGGGATTTTGACACGCGATCTCACTGTCACGATACAACAGTTCCTTATTGCCGAACACATCGACCAGATAGATACCATAATTGCCCCGCGTAAGCGCCTGTCCCTGCCTGCCCTTGTCTCCGCGCATAGCCGAGTCATAAACACACAGATAGTACTTCTCGCTCAACGGCCAGGCGGTCCCATACACCTGCCCGCCTCCCTGCGTTTCGGGAAAACCAACATCAGGCGTAATCCTCTTTACCGGTGCCATAGCATCGTCATCTGTCACCCGCGGATCGACAACAACGATCGACCCGAACGACTGACCGTGGTGCGGAGCTGCCGTCGAAACGAACTTGTGCGATCCAGGAATTGCCCGAACGTCAAGTTCCATGTCAGGCCGCAATTCCCTTGGCGAAAAGTTGCCGTGCACCGCCCGCGAATCCCTGCCGTCAGGAGTAATGACCCACGGCTGATGCGCAACACATCCATGCCGGTCAACATAGTCCCATCGCGTATAAATTATCCGCCCCTCGTTGGTAATGCTGGGATGCCATTCGTTGTTCTCGTGCGGACTTATGAGGCGAATATTATTGCCGTCCGGCCTCATCGTATGCAGCGTGTAAGACGGACAGGCTCTGCCGCATCGAAGATAACCGCCGCGCCTTTCAGATATAAACACGATCTTCCCGTCAGGCATCCAGCACCCGTCAAACTCGTTCCATGTCCCATCGGTCAACTGCTCAAGCCCGCTGCCGTCAATATTCACTTTAAACACATGATAGCACCTGCCCCGATCCCAGTGCCCTCGCGATGTGTCAAGATGATCGATGTGCTTTGTATCCCCCGTGCATTCCACATAAGCGAACACGATCGACTTGCCGTCATAAGAAAGGTCCGGCGACAAAAAAGAACCATCGGCCAGTGTTTGCCCGGTCAGCCGTCCTTTTTCTACGACCGATTCTGCCAGAATACTGCGTTCCTGAGGTTTCTCGCCGAACGGATATTTCAAAACGAACAATCCACCGCCCGGCACCGCGTACGCTCCATAGTACTGATCGCACATATGATTAAAAGTCGCCCTGTGACGCTTAAGGAACATTATCTCATCGAAATCGAGTAGCGGATTTGAAAAAGCGATCTTTCGCCGAAGCCCGCACACCTTTTTATACAACTCATAACGACCACTTTTGTTTTTGATCCCGGTTTTGATACCAGCCTGTTGAAGTGCGTTTAGAGCCTTTTCCCAGGCGACATAGTCAGCAGATTCTCCCGTCGATTTCAGATCATCGAGCAGAGCTTTGGTCCGACGCAGCACAACATCAGCACCATCGCGGTCACCGGCCTTTATCAGCGAACTGTCATTATACACCTGGTCGGCATACTTCGCCATACGCCCCCGATTTCGAATATCCTCCCCAAGCCTCCCATATTGATCCTGCAACTCAGCCTCATCAACCACTCCGAGTGCCCCGCCAACCGAAAAGCAAACCACCCCGATTAAGAAAAATAACTTATGTAACATCTCAACTATTCCATGAATAACATAATTAGATTTCATAGAGTATAGCACAATTATATCTTCAAAACCACAGTGCAACCCAATTCTTTAACGGCTGTTGGCGAAAATAATTGCTATTGCCACAGCTGCTGTGACCGCCAGACTGCCCAGCACCGCCAGCAGAATCTTTACCCAGCTCCACGGCCTTTCTCCCTGAACCTCGCCGGTGCGTCCGTTGATCAGGAAACGATACACCTCATTTTTATACCGATAGGCGCTGATCCAGATCGGCAGCTGAATATGCTTGAATGTAATGTTATCGTACTGCGTCCTAACCGAGTGTATTCGCTGCACATCGCCGCCGATATCCCTGCGGATCGAACTGCGGATCGGCCCGTCCATGATAACCGTTGCCTCGTCAAATCCCTCTTTCAGATCCACCTGATAGCTCTCAGCCCTGAATCCGCTCAGATATTCATCCTTGTGCGCCACAAGATTATCAAGGTCCCACGGCTCAAGCTTTTCGGTATACTTTCGAGGCAGCGAATGACTCGCCAGCACCAGCACATCGTCAAAACTGTTCCACACCGTACCGCTCGCAGAATACCACCGAGTCTTTCGCACCTGTTTCGTCTTATGCACCGTCTTGCCGTTTACCCGTGTGGTGTAATGCTGCGTCTCCCAATAATGCTCGCCGCGCTGGCCGGTATAGAAACTCGTCGTGTCCGTGTCATACGTCCAGTACGGCACATACATACCAGCCAGCCTGCTGTCGCTCCTCGCGATCCGTTTCAGGTTATTCGGCGCAAACCAAAGTCCGCCGATCCATTTCGTGAAAAGCTCTCTGCCCTGTTTCCTCGTAATATGAAAGGGCAGCAGCGACTTTGGCTTGATATGCTTCGTAGACATTGCAGTCGCGACTATAACCGAATCGCAGAAAGGACATTCCTGCGAGGTAACGTTTGCCTCTGTAGAAAATTCCGCGGCGCAGTGTCCGCACTTGATCGTCAGCGTTTCTTCCGTATCCTCCTCATCGCTCTGCTGAGCAAGATACTCATGGAAGTCAAGTTCATGAATATCATCTTCCGACTGCGGGATAGGATTTTCGTGATCGCAGTACGGACACTTCTGCGATACGGACCCCGGCACAAACTCCATCTTAGCGCCGCAGCTGCCGCACTTAAACATCTGATGCTTACCTTCTTCAGGCAACGATTCCTTAGTTTCTTCTGACACCGACAATTACCTCCATTTTAAAATCTGAACAATATCTCCAATGACCCCTTGTATAATCATGTAATGTGGTTTTGGGTTTGTTTTGGCATGGTAGACGAGAATGGGCCTTCACGAGCTCGTCGGAGTATGACAGGACAAAATAAAACCAAAACCGTGGCTGAAAGCCACTCAAATTTTGTCGA
>DAOWHR010000384.1 GCA_030641315.1 Anaerohalosphaeraceae bacterium
CCCACCACCAGCAGAAATGCAGGCTAACGCACATATCAGCAGTGTCGCTCAATATGAAGAGATGTGGAAGCAGTCTGTCGAAGATCCGGACGGTTTCTGGCTTGAGCAGGCTAAAAGTCTGGCATGGTTCAAAGAGCCTACCAAAAGTCTTGAGTATACATGGGACACAAAAGCTCGCAAGATCGAGCATACATGGTTTGCTGACGGCGAACTGAACATTTCGTATAACTGCCTTGACCGTCATCTTGGCACACCTGTCGCTAAAAAGACAGCGATCCTGTGGCAGGGTGAAGCAGAAGATGCGGTTGTCAAGTACACATACGAAGAACTGCACAAGGAAGTATGTAAGTTTGCAAACGTTATGAAGTCCAAAGGCATTAAGAAGGGCGACCGAGTTGCCATCTATATGCCTATGGTTCCTGAGCTTGCAATAGTAATGCTCTCATGCACACGTATCGGTGCGATCCACTCGATCATCTTTGGTGGTTTCAGTGCTGACGCAATCCAGGGCCGTGTAAATGACTCTGACTGCAAGATGCTGATCACTTCAAACGTATCGCTTCGTGCTGGCAAGCATATCCCTCTTAAGGCTATCTCTGATGAGGCGCTTGAGAGCTGCCCGACAATTGAAAGCGTTATCGTAACAAAGGTCAATGACGAACCTTGTAACATGAAGGACGGTCGCGATTTCTGGTATGCAGACGTAATGGCCAAGGCTGACGAAGTTTGCCCGGCAGAACCAATGAACGCTGAGGACCCGCTGTTCATCCTTTACACATCAGGTTCAACAGGCAAGCCCAAGGGTGTTGTTCACTCAACAGGCGGCTATCTCCTTCAGGCGAGCATGACCCACAAGACCGTCTTCAATATTCACGACGATGACGTTTACTGGTGTACAGCAGACATCGGCTGGGTAACCGGTCATAGTTATATCGTTTACGGTCCGCTTGCAAACGGTGCAACATCGATCATGTTCGAAGGTGTTCCAACTTATCCCGATGCTGGTCGCTTCTGGCATATCTGCGACAAGTTCGGCGTGACAGTATTCTATACAGCTCCTACAGCTATCCGTGCACTGATGCGACTTGGCGAAGATTGGGTTATGAAGTACGACCTAAGTTCGCTGCGTGTTCTCGGTTCTGTTGGCGAGCCGATCAATCCGGAAGCATGGATGTGGTATTATGAAAAGGTCGGTCGCGGCAACTGCCCGATCGTTGATACGTGGTGGCAGACAGAAACAGGCGGCTTTATGATCACACCTCTGCCCGGTGCAATGACACTCAAGCCCGGCAGTGCATCACGTCCGTTCTTCGGCGTTGATACTGCTATACTTCGCGATGACGGGAGCGAGTGCGACAGGAACGAAGGCGGCAAGCTTATCATACGCAAGCCTTGGCCCGGTATGATGAGAACGATGTGGGGCGACCACGATCGTTTCATCGACACTTACTTTACAATGTATGATGACATCTACTTCGCAGGCGATGGCTGCCGTATTGATGATGATGGCGATTACTGGCTGATGGGCCGTATTGATGACGTTGTTAACGTATCCGGTCACCGTATGGGTACAGCTGAAGTCGAGTCCGCACTGGTTAGCCACAAAGATGTTGCAGAAGCTGCTGTAACTCCTATCCCACACGAGATCAAGGGACAGGGCCTGTATGCTTTTGTAACGCTTGTTGAAGGTATTGAAGAGACTGACGAGCTTAAGAAGGCACTGATCATGCACGTTCGCAAGGAGATCGGTCCTATCGCAGCACCAGAAGCTATTCAGTGGGCACCATCACTGCCTAAGACTCGTTCGGGCAAGATCATGCGTCGTATTCTTCGAAAGATCGCTGAAAAGAGTACTGACAATCTTGGTGACATTTCAACTCTTGCTGATCCCAGCGTAGTTGAGAGCCTGATCGCAAATCGCGGCGAATAGTTAAATAGTAGTAGTAATTACAACCGGGCGTATCTTTTGAATACGCCCGGTTTCTTTTATCACATTTTGAAAGGTAGTCAGATGTCAGAACAGAAAGTTATGAATCGCTGGCTTGTTGTTTTCGGCGGGATACTGATCCAGCTTTGTCTTGGAGCGATCTATGCCTGGAGTGCATTTACCAAGGTGCTTACCACAGGCGAGTATGGTTTTACCAAGACTCAAACTCAGATAATATTTGCAGTAGGTTTACTGATGTTTGCTGTAGTGATGGCTCTTGTGGCCGGGAGATGGCAGAAAAAGGTCGGCCCGAAGAAGGTTGCGATTACAGGCGGCCTGGTTCTCGGTGCCGGTTATATTCTTGCTGGTTTTTCCGGTACGAGTTTTTGGGGCATACTCTTAGGCATTGGTGTTCTTGGCGGGGCTGGTATCGGTCTTGGTTATGTTTGCCCGATCGCTGCTCTTGTTAAGTGGTTCCCGGATAAGAAGGGTCTTATCACCGGACTTGCTGTTGCGGGCTTCGGTTTTGGTGCCTTGATCTGGATCAAGCTTACAGGCGGTTTCAAGTTCGGTCCGGTCGATCTTACTCCCGGCTGGGCAGGTTTGTACGGTATGGGCTGGACAGTCAACCAGGTGTTCTTGCTTTACGGTGGTTTGTTTGCAGGACTTGTGGTCCTTGGCGCTATGTTCATGGTTAACCCTCCTGATGGTTGGCTGCCAGAGGGCTTTACTCCGCCTCCTGCAGGTTGCGGCAGCTCAGGTGGTCTCGACCTCACAGAAGGGCAGATGGTCAAAACGCCACAGTTCTGGATACTGTTTTTGACATTTACCGCAGGCGGTATGGCAGGGCTCATGGTTATAGGAATTATTAAACTATTTGGAATTGATGCTTTGACCGGAGGAGGTATCGAAGCGACAAAAGCAAACGTTATCACTGGTACCGCGATGGGACTGTTCTATGCTTTGCTAAATGGATTAGGCAGAATCGCATGGGGTGCAATCTCCGATAAAACAGGGCGTAAAAATGCAATCATCATTATGAGTGCTCTTCAGGGCATTATGATGATCATTTTCTTCTTCATTGGCGGAAATGAAATTGGTCTCTACTTTGGTGCAGCTGTAATCGGCTTTAACTTCGGCGGAAATTTCGCACTGTTCCCAGCAGCGACAGCTGATTACTTTGGCAATAAAAATGTTGGCACAAATTACCCTTGGGTGTTTATGGCTTACGGTGTAGGCGGTGTTGTCGGTCCGATCCTCGGCGGTATGATGGGTGACAGGCAGGCATGGATGTGGGCATTTATTCCGTGCGGTATCGCTTGTCTGTTGGCTGCTGGTCTTTCTACGATGCTAAAACCGGTTAAGACCGCATAAGGTTACAGAAGATCGAATAGTCTTTTTCAAAGGCCCGGCGGTTTATTCCGTTGGGCCTTTTTCTTTTGGCAGCAGCTTCAAGCAGATTTATGATCGTTTTTCGTTTAGAATATTTTATTTTGTTGTTGACATTGAAAAAAAACGACTGTAATATTGTACGTATTAGCATTTATAGCACTTAAATTTTGCTATGTACATCCTTTTTGTCCAAACAGAGTTTTTTGCGGTTGCATTAATTTGGGGTTTATGCAGAGAAAGGAAGGGCGAACGAAATGAAGCATTCAATTCTTGTACCAATTCTTATGTTGGTTTTTGCCATCGTTGGGTCGGTGTGCCATGGTGACGTCATTACCGTTGGCAAGGCCGGAGGAGTGGATTACTCAACCATTCAGGCAGCGATCAATGCCGCATCCTCTGGTGATACCATCATGGTTGAAAAAGGGTATTACTTTGAAAACATAACTATGAAAAGCGATGTGAATATCTTTGGCGACGGGAACGATGGAACCTGGCTTCGGGGGACGGGGCCTGGAAATGTAGTTACTGCCATCAATGTTGATAATGCCCAAATCGATGGCTTCATGATTTATCACGCCATCGACAGCACTAAGGCAGGTGTGTATATTTCGGGCGGTTCGGTTACGGTCAGCAATAACTGGATCAGGAATAATATAAATGGAATTCGCATAGTAAACGGAGCCAGCAGTATCATACGAAACAATAAGATACAGTACAACGGCGATTCCAACAATTCTACCACAGACTATGGACTACTATGTTTAAGTTCGACGCCATTGATAACCAACAACCTTATTAGCGATAACCCTGAGACAGGTATTTATATGGCATGGGCAGGTTCGGCTGGTGCGCGAATCATCAACAACACGATTGTCGGCAATGGATATGACGGGATATGGTGCTATCAGGAAGCGAATGTTGTTATTAAAAATAACATCATAGTTGATAATGGTACCGGAATTTCGGCCATCTACGATGCCAGGCCCATAATTTCTTACAATGATGTCTGGGGCAATAACTGGGGTAATTATGACAGTCAAACCGGTGGTCTGGCAGCGCCCGGGCCTGGTGACATTAGTGAGGGTCCGCTGTTCGATCCGGTTTATACTGATTATTATCTTAGCGAAGATTCTCCGTGTGTAGACGCAGGCGACCCTGATCCCGTTTATTTAGATATTGACGGGACACGCAATGACATGGGGTGGCACGGTGGACCTGACGGCAGGGCGGCTAACCGGTACGGGATCATGTCGGGCTTTATTTTTACGACTATCGGTAAGGTTCCGGTTTCTGAAGTGACCACTTCAGGGGCTAGTATGGGGCTGGCAAATGTTTCAACTGCGACAGCAAACGATCTTCATATACCGAAGTATGTCGATTCGCCTTTTGGGGGAAATCTTTGGCTGCATGGTCTTTTCGGACCCGAAGATGATACAGTTAGATACTATCAGATATTGGTTGCCAAGTGGACAGGTGCGATCGCACCTTCTATCAAACTGGCGGTTCCTTTGACGGACTCGCTGACAAAGACATATTATACGATCCTTTCAGACGGAACGGTTAAGGCCCAGCGATATACCTGCGGCCCTTACAACTACTGGGGTAAGGAGGGGATATATCTTCGGACTTATGATGACTATTGGGCACATCCCGATCTTAAGATGATATGGCGGACCGGCGGCTGGGCAAACGGGAAGTACAAACTGTTCTACAAAGCTTACAAGTCAAACGGCGATCCGGTGTCCCTGCCTTACAATACTCAAAATACAATGACGATCATTGTCAACAACTCAAATGTCGAAGCCGAGATACTTGCTGTGAAGAAAAATACCGGCGAGGTTGTTCAGGAATGCGGAATGATCGATGTTGACAGTGCCGATGAGAATATCCAGTTTGTTGTTAAGGCTCGTCATCCGCAAGGTTATTTGCGTCAGTTTACGCTGCATGCGCTTTACGGTACCAATAAAGACGGTGGTGATGTTTTACATGAAGTATATGCAGGCAACCCTGCCGCGACGCCGCCCATGTGGTACGGTGAAACTTCTAAAACGTATCATTCTATTTCCGCGATGAATACCGGTATGCTTGACCCGTGGGAAACGTGCGCATATCAGTTCAGGCTGAATGTCTATGCACGTACTACGAACGGGTACAACTATATCAAATGGCGTCAGTTCAATGATCATTACTATATCAACGTAGGATCGTGCGCATGGTGCGGCGGTGCCGATATTAATCATGACGGAATCGTAAATGTAGTCGATTTCAGCAGACTTGCCGAACGGTGGCTTGACAACACATGTGGGCCGTGTCTCGGCAATTAGGGGTGATGAAGTTTGCTGATAACATGGATGGTTGGTGATGAAATGTTTGGCGGGGAGAGTTTGTGATGAAGACCATGTAGAGGATGGTTGTGATGGAATTGAAGGCTCTCGTTATCGGTGGTAACGGGGGCCTCTTTTTTATTCATTCAAAGTTCAGTTGGGGGCGTTTTTGGCCGATATTGTTGTGCTTTTGCGGGTTTGTCGATGTTATTAGAATAATTGTCGTAAGTCTCGTTAATGCAGGACTTTATTAGATTGTCCTTGACAATTAACGCTCGAAAAGATAAGATATTATCGGGCGGACGGTTATGACTGGATTTTGTGAGTGCATTGTTTTGTTGTCTTTGGACTTGTCTTCATCCAGTCGGGAAGTGTGAATTTGAGTGTGAATTATATCTGGAAGGTGTAAAGTGACATCAAGAAACGTTTGCAAGTGTTTGTCTGTTAAGTGTTTAGTACTTTTTGTTCTTTTTTTGACCGTGGATACTTCTTATGCTGTCGATCCTGATAATCCTCCTGAGTCGATGCGAGTAAGGGTTGATAAGTCCGGCTCTCCTCGGACGTTCAATCTTGAAAAGTATTCCTGCCGTGGTGAGAATTTCGAGCTTATCCTGATGGGTGTTGACGGAGTTTCCATGACAACCATTGATCCCGGTCCTGTGCGCACGTATCGAGGCTGGTGTGAAGAAGAGCCTGAAAGTTATGTCGAGGCAACGCTGCTTTCCAATGGTGATCTTCGTTATCATGTTTTCAAG
Organism: Anaerohalosphaeraceae bacterium; assembly: GCA_030641315.1. GTDB lineage: Bacteria > Planctomycetota > Phycisphaerae > Sedimentisphaerales > Anaerohalosphaeraceae > DAOWHR01. Next base: position 6,399 of record DAOWHR010000384.1, read on the forward strand.
GGTGCTTCTGACGACTGGTGGTATGATCCAGCTTTTGAGACCAATGAAAATGCCGCAGCCGAGGGCAACTTTTCGGAAGTTGGCGGAACCGCTGTTCAGCCCAAAGGGCGTGCTGCTTATGGAGCTTCTTTCACGGAGCCAGCCGGTGAGCTTGATTCCTATTACAAGACTGCCTACCAGGCTGATGTTGGTTTTGATGTTCTCGTTGAATATTTCAATAAGTTTAACTATACCGACCTTTCAACTTACGGACATAAGGCAGAGAACGCGATCATGCACATGAACGGTATTTCAGTTCGTGATATGCTTGCTGAACACAAACTCGGCAAGGTCGTTATTCGCCAGAGTCAAAACGGCATGGATTATACCAACGTTCAGTGGGGTGTTGACTGGCCAAGGATAAATGATGTATGGAACTCTTTGTTCCCGGATGTCGACCATCACTTCGTATCGCTTGTCGGCGCTGTCGGCGGCGGTGTGGCGTTTGTATGCGACTATGCAGGTGCAAACTGGGGAGCGAGGAGTTTTAACGGCTGGAGCGGTGACGGCAACTGGTGGCATGTCTGGAGGCATGAGGCAGGTCATAACTGGGGCTGCGGCGACTGTGTGGAAGGCTGTCCGGGTCCTGATGGAAGAACCGTCAACAGCGGTAACAATATCACTCTTTCACGTTTCTCAAACCCTGAGATCGATCAGTTCATGAAATGCCGTCGACGAAGCGGCAGAGGAAACATTTTGCATGAGATCGGATCGTACCCGTTCCCTGTGCCTCCTTACGCGAATCTTGACGAATTACAGGCAACAGTCGGTTCGGAAGCTCTGTTTGACTTGTTAGGTAACGACTATGACGCTAACAACGATATTATAGCATTTTCGAGTTTTGATGCGAGCACGTCGCTTGGCGGTTTACTCAGTTTATCGGCTGGAACAGGACCTGACGGCCGTGATGAGCTTTTGTATATCGCTCCGGGCAACGCAGTCGGAACGGATGTTTTTTATTACACTATAGTCGATGCAACAGGCAGAACTTCTGTCGGAAAAGTGACAGTCAATCTTGACGTTAATGGTGCGTTGAAGGGATATTGGCCGCTGGATGAAACGAGTGGTCTTAATGCAGAGGATATGTCAATATTCGAACATGATGGTCTGGCGGAAAATGGACTTAGTTTCTCAACCGATTCTGTATCGGGCCGTTTTGACGGTGCTATCGATCTGGACGGCGTTGATCAGCATATCGCGATCAACGACTTAAATCTTTACAGCAATACGGTTACGATCTCGGCATGGGTAAAGGTTCCGTCAAATCCGGCTGGTTGGAGCGGGATTGTATTTAACAGGGCAACAGATGCCGCTGGGATCAGTTTCGGCGCTGCCACAGAACTGAGATACCACTGGAACGGCGGCAACTGGGGATGGGGTTCAGGCCTCAGCGTACCACTTGACACATGGACATTTGTCGCGATTGTTGTTGAGCCTACAAAGGCTGTGATCTATATGAACTCAGGCGGCACGACAAGGTCAGCCGCTCATTACGGAACACATGAACCTGAGGCATTCAAAGGAACAACCTATATAGGATGGGACAGTTCAAGTTCTTCAAGGCATATGCGGGGTTCTGTTGACGATGTGCGAATCTATAATTATGCGATGTCATTGGCACAGATCAATGATCTGGTTGCGGGAGGCCGAGCCGAAAGTCCAAGCCCATTTGACAATGCCGGTAATATTACACTGACGACCAAGCTGAGTTGGGCAATGGGAGCCGGCGCAGCTGAGAATGACGTGTATTTCGGCACGAATGAATCTGTTGTTGCAAACGCTGACGTCAATTCCGATGAATACATGGGCAGGCAGACACAGACCGAGTATGAGCCGACTCTGTTGACTAACACCAACTACTTCTGGCGTATCGACCAGGTTGATACTCAAGGCAGTGTTACCATTGGTACTGTGTGGGATTTCAGCACAAGTGACGGTACCGGCTCTATTACTCGCCAGGTCTGGCAGGATGTTTACGGTGCTTATGTTTATGAACTTACTAACAATGACGCATATCCGGACAGCCCTGATATCGTAGATGAGATCACCTCATTTGAAGCCCCTACCGACTGGGCGGACAGCTATGGCACTCGTATTCATGGTTTTCTTGCTCCGAAAGTTTCCGGCAACTATACCTTCTGGATCGCCTCCGATGATCGCAGTGAGCTATGGCTCAGTTCCAACACCGATCCTGACAATGCTGTCAAGATCGCCGAAGTATCGGGTATTATTAACGCATGGACAGAGCCTCGTCAATGGGATAAGCATGCCAGTCAGCGGTCAAACAGCATCAAACTAACTGCGGGCAAAGCGTATTATATTATGGCATTGCAAAAGGAAGGTAACGGCGGTGACA
>DAOWHR010000387.1 GCA_030641315.1 Anaerohalosphaeraceae bacterium
ACGAGGCCTGGCTATGGATATCAAATCAAGAAGAAGAACTTTCAAGTTTATGCTTATTTCCGTGGATGAAATCAGCTCTAATTAACTGAAATTCGTATAATACTAGTCGCAAAACACCACGACGGCTTCTGCCTCTGGCCCTCAAAAACCACCAACTACACAATCGCAGCCACATCATGGAAAAACGGAAAAGGCGACATACTGGGCGATCTTGCAAAATCATGCAAAAAGTACGGCCTGAAACTAGGCGTCTACGTCTCCCCCTGGGACCGAAACCACGCTGACTACGGAAACGAAAAATACATCGAAGACTATTTCGAACAGTGGCGAGAGGTCCTTACTAATTACGGCCCTGTATTTGAAGTATGGTTCGACGGAGCCAACGGCGGCACAGGTTATTACGGCGGCGCAAGGGAACGGCGCTCCATCCCGAAGGACTACTACCAGTACCCCAAAGTATTCAAAATGATCAAGGCCCTTCAGCCGAAGGCAATTTTCTTCGGCGGCATCAATACAGACGCTGCACGATGGGTAGGCAACGAATCAGGTTACGCCAACGAAACAAACTGGTGCACCTTCTCCGACACACAAACATCCGATCGAAAACTCCGTGAATCCGGTGTCAAAGGAGGCAAATACTGGCTCCCAGCAGAAGCTGACACTACAATCCTCTACCCAAAAAAATGGTACTTCAACAATAGCTCAAAACCCCGAACCTTAAAACAATTCACCGATCTCTATTACACAACAATCGGACGGAACGCCGTCTTTAATTTGGGCCTCTCAATAGCACCATCAGGCCGCATCCACGATGACGATGCAAAAGCCATGCTTGCACAGAAAAAACAAATCGACAAAGAACTTGCCAAAGACCTCGCAACAGGTGCTTCAATCAAAACAACCGAGTTTAGAGACGATAGCAATTCTTTCAGCCCGGAAAAATCCATTGATGGTACGACCAAAACATACTGGGCAACCAGTGATGGAATAAAAACAGCATCACTAACGATAGATTTCGAAAAAGACACAACCTTCAACAGGCTCCTTCTTCAGGAATACATCCCTCTGGGCCAGCGGGTCGATAGCTTCTCATTACAAGTAAAAGAAAACGGAATCTGGAAAGAGGCTGTCAAGGGAACCACCATCGGCTACAAGCGTATCCTCAGATTCGCCCCCGTCACCGCCTCAAAAGCAAGACTCACTCTGCACACCGACGCCCCATGCCTGACTCTGTCAAATCTAAGCATCTACAACGCCCCGATTATCATGACAGATCCCGTCATAAATTCTGATCGTAACGGCAGGATATCCATAGAAGCTCCGGCAGGTGCATCCGTCTTCTATACTATCGGCAGCAAAACTTCCGCCGCGGACCTCAAAAAGTACACCGCCCCCTTTGACCTCAGTAATGGCGGCTCCGTCACAGCATACGCTTTCGACCCTTCCGACAACAGCAGTAGCGACACCGTAACCAAACACTTCGGAATCGCCAAAGCAGACTGGAAGATCATCGACTGCACCTTCCCAAACAAAGATAGCGCATCAGTAAACCGTCTCATCGATGGCGATCTCACCACAATGTGGCACACTCACCACGACACTCAGGGGCGTCAATCCCCGCCACAATCGGTAATAATAGATCTCGGACGAACCATCAATGTCACCGCCTTCACATACATGCCCCGTCACGACGCCTGCTTCGTTGGCCTCGTCGACCGCTACGAGTTATATCTGAGTGCTGACGGAATCGATTGGGGATCACCTGCTGTAAAAGGCGAATTTCACAATATCAAAAACAATCCCATCGAGCAGGTTATTACTCTTTTGGAACCGCAAAAGGCCCGTTTTGTCAAGTTCAAAGCGACTCACTCCCTTGAAGCAAACGATTGCGTCGCGATTTGCGAACTGGGAATCATCGCCTGCCCCGATTAGAAGTTTTGGTATCATTTCAAACAATACTCTTTTCAGAGAAATGATTATTTGTTATCATACCGCGGTAGAATTAACCTGTGTCGGAAGGATACCATAATGAAAGTTCAGCATAAGCGAACAACCCCTGCGTTAATACTCGCGTTAACGATTCTTACTTGCCTCACATTCTGCCTTCAGGCTGAAAACAATATTGTCATCCCGAAACCAACACCACCCCAACTTGCCTGGCAGCAAGCCGAACTCGGAGTCGTCTTCCATTACGACCTCCACATCTTCGATGACAAACACTACTCCCAGCCGCGCAACCGCAAGGTCCCCTGTACCGATATTAACGCCTTCAACCCAACCCAGCTGGACACCGACCAATGGGTCAGGACCGCCAAAGAAATGGGTGCTCGCTTTGCGATTCTCACCGCCTCCCACGAAACGGGCTTCCGACTCTGGCAATCCGATGTCAATCCCTACTCACTAAGATCAGTCAAGTGGGGCAACGGCAAACGCGACATCGTCCGCGAATTCATAGCCTCCTGCAAAAAGTATGGCCTCAAACCCGGCATCTACATGGGCACTCGCTGGAACTCCCAACTCGGAATATATGACTTCAAGGTAACCGAACGCAGTACAATCACCCAAAAGCAATACAACGACATGATCGAAAAAGAGGTCGAAGAAATTTGCTCCCGCTATGGCGATCTTTTCGAGATATGGTTTGACGGCGGTGCATACGGCCCGGAAAAAGGCGGCCCCGATGTTCTCGCCGTCTTCGAAAAGTACCAGCCAAACTGTCTATTCTACCACAACTACGACCGAGCCGATGCACGGTGGGGCGGCTCTGAATCCGGAACTGTTGCCTATCCTTGCTGGGCAACCTTCCCCTACAAAGCAACCGGGTCAGGCGAAGATACAATTAATCGTCATGTTAGAGAAAAGGGCTTCTCACTACTCAAACACGGCAACCCCCAAGGCAAATTCTGGATGCCCGCAATGTCCGATGCACCACTGCGTAACCATGAATGGTTCTGGGATAAAGGCGATGACCACAAACTCTATCCCCTCAAATCACTTGTAAACATGTACTGCAACTCAGTAGGGCGAAACTCAACACTTATCCTCGGCCTAACTCCCGACAACCGTGGTCTCATGCCCGATGCCGACGTCGAAAGATGTCGTCAAATGGGAACCGCCATCCGAAATATTTTCAGCAACCAGATCGCCACCACAAACGGTAAAGGCAATACAGTAGAACTGAACCTGCCTGCCGATTCATTATTCGATTATATAATCATCCAGGAAGATATCAAACAAGGCGAACGAGTCCGCAAATTCAAACTCGAATACTCAAGCGATGGCAAATGGACCGAATTAGACACAGGCTCATGCATAGGCCACAAACGAATAATAAAATTCGCACCGGTCACTGCCGACAAATTAAAACTTACAATCACCGAATCCATCCCCGGACATCTTATAACGAACCTCGCCGCTTACAACTCTTTGGAACCTAAAGAAGAAAATCTCATAAAAATCATAAGTTGGAACGTACTTTATTCCTTCAACCACGGCAAAGCGGCCGAACAGGGGGGCGATTGGATAAAGGATCAGGCCCCGGATGTTCTTGCCCTCCAGGAACTGAACGGCAATACTGCCGAAAGCTTACAGAACAAGGCCAGCCAGTGGGGACATAACCATTCGGTCATCCTCAAGGAGCACGGCTTCCCCGTCGGCCTTACTTCCAATCAGCCAATTGAGGTCATCGAAAAACAGGTCAAAGGTTTTCACCATGGCTACCTCCACTGCAAGACCTATGGAATAAACTTTTTCGTCGTACATTTTTGGCCCTCAAAACCGAAAGAGTCCGAATTGATACTGGAAAAGATCAAACCCCTATTGGACTCCGGCCAGAAAGTTATCGTCCTTGGAGATTTCAATAACCGTTCACAAAAAGACATAGCAACTGATGATAAAGTTAAAAATCCCAATGCCTGTCTGATTACCGATAGATTCGAAGCAGCGGGCTTTGTCGACACAACACATAAGCACGATAAATGTGCCTCATATTCATTCGGCTCGCCCATTCTCATTCCACGATGGGCAAAGACAATAGATGACGTGATCGCCAAGCGTCAGCGAATAGACTTCATTTTTGCAGATAAACAGCTTAGCGAATCATCATTGTCAGGCACAATTATGCATTCACCCGAACTTGACATGATCTCCGACCATTACCCGGTAGTTGCAACTTTCAAACTGCTCAATTCTCAATAAACTGAACAGATATGTACTAACTAAAAATTTTGGACTGATAATGAAAAAAACAATAATCGCATTATTCCTAATCGTTTCAGCCGTGACATCCGCCGCTGATACTCCAAAATTCACACCCGAATTCTCCAAGGCAAAACTTCCCTTCTCAGCAATAGCTTCCTCTCTGGAATTCAAAGGCATCGCTGTAAAAGAGGATGATTACACCATCTGGGGGGCAGCACCCGTCATAGACGATGCTGGCAAGGTCCACCTCTACGTTGCTCGCTGGCCCGAAAACAACGTAGACCCCGCATGGCGAAAATCCAGCGAGATCGCCCATTACGTATCCGACCATCCCGAAGGCCCATTCAAATTTGTAAGCGTTATCGTAAAAGGCTCCGGCATCAAAGATGCATGGGACAACTGCGCCCCCCACAACCCCGACATCCAGCGAATCGACGGCAAGTATGTCTTAACATACATCGGTAACACAGACTACCGCCAGCCCCCGCACCCCCTCAACCAGCAGATCGGCATGAGGATTTCCGATTCTCCTTACGGCCCCTGGAAAAAAGTCGGCAAAACAGGCCTCATTCTCGATGACTCAGCCGACCCGGAACACTTCTCGCATGGCCGACAGGTCGTAAACCCCACCCTCGCAAAATACAAAGGCAAATACTTCCTTTACTACAAAACCACAATGAATGTAAATGGCAACTGGCGAACCGTATTCGCCGCCGCTGTCGCTGACAAACTCGAAGGCCCGTACCGCCACCTCGCACACCCGTTCAGCACTAAAAATATAGTAATAGAAGACGCCAGCGTATTCGTCTGGGATGGAAAACTCTGCCTCCTCACAACCGACAACCACGGCCACGTTACAGGTATCCGCGGAGGAGGAGCACTTTGGATCAGCGACGATGGAAAAACCTGCGACCCATCCCTCACTCAGGTAGGCTATGACAATCTATGGCGATACTACCCCAACTACGATCCCAAAAAATTAACAAAGGTTTACGGCTCACAGACAAAAATTGAACGCCCAAAAATTCTAATGATTGACGGCAAACCCGCCTATCTCTACGGTCCCTCGGGCTTCGAAATGACCGGGCAAAAGCGCACTGTAAACTACGTCCTGAAAATTAACCTACCCGAAAATGCTTCACCATTACCCAAAACAGATGGTGTTACAGCCGCTTCATCGATCAGTATCGATGCCTTTCAAATGAACCTCGAGGCCCCGATCGACAAATGGGATGAAGCGATCCCACTCGGCAACGGTCTCATCGGCGGCCTCCTCTGGGGAGTTGACAATGAAATACGCCTCTCCCTCGACCGCGGCGATCTGTGGGATCTTCGCCCGCACCCAAGCTACATAGATAAAGATTTCAATTACAAAAAGGTCGTCGAACTCGCCCGGTCAGGCAAAGCCTCCCAACTCAACAGAACCCACGCCAAATCGAACGATTATCCCACAAAACTTCCCGGCGGCCGACTGGTAATTACCCTCCCCTCAGACCAAAAAGCAAAATCCTTCAACCTCAACATGAAAACCGCGACAGGCACCGTCGATCTGGGCGACAATAAAATCGAATGTTTCTTCAGCGCAACAAAAGATGTTGCGCTGATAAAGTTACCGGGCAAATCCCCAAAGTTTAATTTTATTCCAAACCAGGCGGTTAAAAAATTAGGATACAAACCACCAACCATCGCCGGTGAAGGTATTGAATCATGGTTCATTCAGGATGCGTCGCTTGATTTTCAGTATGTCGTCTATGCACGAGCACGCCAACTAAAAGATGCAACCGTCATTGCCGTTACAATAACAACCAACAAAGAGTCCGACGATCCCTTCAATTTTGCCCGCACACGAGTCGACAAAGCATTGAACATCGGCTATGAAAATCTCTTTACAGACCACAAAAAATGGTGGGCAAACTTCTGGTCGAGATCATCAGTCTCCGTGCCCCATCCCAAGATCCAACAGCACTACAACCTCGTTCAATACTTCTACGGCGCAGCCTCACGTCCCGATGCTCCCCCAATGGCTCTCCAGGGCCTCTGGACCGCCGACGCCGGTTCCCTTCCTCCATGGCGTGGCGACTACCACCACGATCTTAACACACAGCTGACATACTGGGCATATTATGCCTCCGGACGATTCGACCAAGGGTTAAGCTTCATAAACTTCATGTGGAATCTCAAACCCGTACACGAAAAATGGACCGCCGATTTCTGGAACACAAAGGGATTCGTCGTTCCAGGCGTAATGGCTCAGGATGGCAGACCGATGGGCAGCTGGTTCCAGTACACACTCTCACCGACAATGGGCGTATGGGTAGCTCAGGCATTCCACTGGCACTGGCTCTATACAATGGACGAACAGTTTCTGCGCGACCGTGCCTATCCGTATTGCAAAGGAATTGCCGACGCACTGACCGGCCTCATGCGGTCCGACGAAAAAGGTAAACTCAAACTGCCTCTCTCAAGCTCTCCCGAGATTCACAACAACTCACAAGCCGCATGGCTAAAACCCAACAGCAACTTCGACCTTGCACTTATCAAATGGATATTCATCGCAAACGCACAAATGGCAGACGCACTCAACAAAACCGATGAAGCTTATCGTTGGAGATCACTACTCGCAAAAACTGACGACCTTGCGACTGACACCGAATCGGGTCCGCTTTCCGTATCGCCCGGCGAACCTCTTAAAGGCTCCCATAGACACTTCTCACACCTCATGGCCATCCACCCGCTAGGAATTTTAAACGTCGAAGGCACAGAGCAGGACAAAAAGATTATCGAAGAATCACTTGATCAAATGGGAAAATTCGGCACAAATGCATGGTGCGGCTATAGCTTCTCATGGATGGCTTGCATGCAGGCTCGTGTCGCCAACTCCGATCTTGCCCTGCGATACCTCGACGATTATGTCAACTCGTTCATCCTCCGCAACGGCTTCCACTGCAACGGAGAACAAACACGAAAGGGCCTTTCAAACTTCCATTACCGACCCTTTACACTCGAAGGCAACTTCGCCGCTTCACAGGCGGTCCACGAAATGCTCCTCCAAAGCTTCAACGGCAAAATACGCGTATTCCCAGCTGTTGCGGATTCATGGCAGGATGTATCATTCGAAAAACTCCGCACGGAAGGGGGATTCATAGTCTCAGCCAAACGCGTAAAAGGTAAAACAGCAAATGTTTCGATCACAGCAGTTGTAGACAGCAGGTTACGCATAGCCGATCCCTTTGAAAACCGACCGTATGACTCCAATCTACCGATACGAAGAATCAGCGGCGAATTAACATGCACACTTAAAAAAGGCCAGACTCTCTGGCTAAAAGCAAGGGCCGATTAAGGATTTACTAATGTATTCAAGAAGAAATTTTCTTAAGTTGACCGCAGCCTCAATCGCTGCTATGCATACTCCCGATTTAAATGCGATGGGCCAAAAACCGAAACGCCCCAACGTCATAATGTTTTTCGTAGACGACCTCGGATGGGCGGACATAAAATACCAGAAGCAAAGATACAACATCCCCAACATCGACCGTCTCACAGCCGATGGCATGACTTTCACGGACGCATATTCTGCTTCACCAACATGCAGCCCAAGCCGTGCCTCCGTCATCACAGGTCTCCATCCCGCCCGCCTCCGCCTCGTCCGCCATATATCAGGCACCTTCAACGAAAACGAGTTCAGCCAATGGAAAGGCGACCCTGCCAACTTCCCCTCACGAAACTGGCTCCCGCTCGAAAATCCGACTTACGCCAAGCAATTAAAACTCCTCGGCTACCGAACCGCCTTCGTCGGCAAATGGCACCTTGGCCACGAACCCTTCCATCCCATCCATCATGGCTTTGACGAACAATACGGAGTTACTAACCACGGCAATCCAAAATCATATTACCCGCCGTTTTTCCCGAATGAGTGCCAAACCTATAAAGACGTTCCCAAAGACAAATATCTAACCGACAAGCTAACCGATGACGCGGTCGCCTACATCAGCAAACAGCAGTCCGACCAGCCTTTCCAGCTAACCCTCTTTTACTACTCCGCTCACACTCCCTATAAGGGCAGAGCCGACCTGCTCGAAAAAGCGATTGCAAGAGGATTGACAGGTTCTGCGGCCCACCACGCTGCAATGATCGATGCGGTAGACGAATCCATAGGTCGTATCCGCAAAACTCTACAGGAAAAACATATTGACGACAACACCATCATCTTCTTCGCAGGCGACCAGGGCGGCCACTTCGCAAACGATCCCCTCAGAGGCTCAAAGAAGGGCGGTCTCGCTCTCTACGAAGGCGGTGCAAGGGTGCCGTTCATCGTGCATTGGCCAAAAGTAACAACCCCAGGCTCAACCTCTTCCGTCCCCGTCCTGACAACAGACATCTCCCCCACAATGATTCAAATGGCGGGCAACAACACACCAACGTCCCACCCTTCAGACGGCATCAGCCTCCTGCCCTTATTAAAACAAACCGGCAATATTGATCGCACCGAAATTTATATGTACCGTTCCTACGAAGATCAGTACGCCGCCGTTCGATCCGGCAATTTCAAGCTGATCGCATACCGTTCAGGCCGCGCGGAACTCTACGATCTTGCCGATGATCTAGGCGAAACCAACGATCTTGCGAATTCAAATCCACAAAAAGTTACCCAATTAAAAGAAAAGCTTCATATCTGGGAAAAGAAAATGGGTCTCTAAACCCTATTTGATAAGGTTCAGGACATCGTAGACCCTCGCAGGGTCCAGGGCATCGTGAACTATACGATTTACAGGCTTTTTAGGACAGCCTGACAATATACGAAAATAGCTTATGTATAACCAAAATCAACAAATTTCATCATGTACAC
>DAOWHR010000321.1 GCA_030641315.1 Anaerohalosphaeraceae bacterium
ATACATAAGCTATTTTCGTATATTGTCAGGCTGTCCTAAAAAGCCTGTAAATCGTATAGTTCACGATGCCCTGGACCCTGCGAGGGTCTACGATGTCCTGAACCTTATCAGTTAGTAGTTAAGATATTGAAATCTAATTGTAATAGTGAAGGATATTCTGATGAAAACAAAAGGTTTTACTTTAGTTGAGATATTGATCGTTGTGGTGATTCTTGGTGTGTTGGCGGCGATCGTGATACCTACGTTCAGTCAGGCGAGCACGGATTCCAATCTTACGAATCTTAGGGCGAATATCCAGACGATACGCACGCAGATACAGCTTTATAAGGTTCATCATGACGAGCTTTTGCCTGGCCAGACAACGGCTGGCGGAAACGTTACCGATGCCGGATTTGTAGCTACTCTTCTTGCGACGGACGGAAACAGCGACGGTCCTTATATAACCCAAATGCCCGTGAATCGTTATATCCAGAATCCCGCACAAAACCGTTCTATAACTTGTGTTAATAATGCTTCTGCGAGTGCTGCCGGTACCGAGGGGACGGCATGGTGGTTTAATGCGGCGACTGGTGAGTTTCGGGCTTGTGACAGTGTTGCTAATACTCAATGGTGAGGACTATGTTTGTTGTCAGATGTAAAAGTTGTAGGCGAAGTGGATTTACTCTGCTTGAGAGTTTGCTGGCGATGAGTATTTTGGCATTCGCGGCGGCGGGGGTGCTGCTTCCGTTTGCGAGCGGCGCTTCTATCAGGGCCGAGGCTGCGAGGATAACGCTTGCATCTCAACTGGCTGGCGACCTTCTCGAAGAGATAAGCGAAAGTGCTTCGGGGCCTGCTGTATGGGACGGTTTTTCGGAGTCGGAAGCGATGATGACGGATTATTCAGGGAACTTTCTGACTGACGGTACTTATGCCGGTCTTAGCAGGGTAGTCAGCAGCCAGGCAGCGACAGTCGGCGGTGTTGTGAATTACTGGGTAACGGTAACGGTTAAGTATCAAGGAAATGACGTTGTCAGCCTTAGCAGGCTGATCGGCGGATAGATATTATGTTCAGTGTCAGGAACAATATGGTTTGCGGGCGCGGGTTTACTCTTGTCGAAGTGATGATGGGTGTGCTTGTTTCGAGTATAATCTTCGGGGCGATCGGTACTCTTGCATTCGCGATGAGTTCTGCCCATGAGCAGACTAAAGATATGAGTGAAATGCAGGCGTATATTCGTTATACGAGCGACCGTTTACGAGATGAGATGCGTCAAAGTGTAAAGATGTGGTATGTGTCCGGAAGAATCGCGTTGTGGAAAGGTGACCTGAACGCTGATGACCAGATCAACGGCAATGAACTGGTTTATATTGAAACGAACGCAGATTATGATATTCTGCAACTCCATGGATTTCCGTCAAGTACACGGTCGGTAACGGTAACCTCGATCAAGAACGGCTCGGCACTGACCAATCTAATTTCTAATGACACCAGTCAATATACTGTTCTGTTGCCGGTATGTTCAAATCTTTCGTTTACGATACCGGGTAATTTTAGGCTTTTAAATATATCGTTCGATCTGAGCGAGAACGGCAGTGTAACGAGCTATGATGTTTGCGGTACGTTGGGGGGGGCGTCGGAAAATAAGTTTGATTCTTCGGGGGCACTTAAGGCATTGGATGATGACTGATGGAAGATCGTGCGAAAACAATTGAATATTACCCGTGCAAAAGCCGGGGTGGTTCTGCGTTAATGGTTGTTTTGATCCTTGTGATGGCTATCACGATCATATCATTTGGCTTTCTTGCTCGTTCTGATATGGAACTTGCTTGCGCGGCGAATGTTCCGGTTAAGATGCAGATGGATTATCTTGCGGAATCGGGTCTTGAACATGCCCGGAGCGTTCTTGTGAATCCTCAGGATGCCGATACGTCAGCTGTTGGATATTGGCAGGGCGGTACGGGTCTTCAAATAGCTGGGGGCAGTGATTATTATGATCTAATCATAACCGGCGCTGCGGCTGGTTTCACACCTAAGCTGACCTATGATGTTGACTGCACGGCTTACAGGCTCAACGATGGTGACAGGGTGGCCCAAAGCCGCCTGACGGCTAAGCTGCGTATGGATCCGTTCATTGCGTACAGTCAGGGAACTGACGAGGATATGTCTTCAACAGTGCAGATCAATGGCGACGTGTGGGCCGGAAAAAACCCTAAGATATATGGGGCAGTAAATGGTGATGTATTCTCAGCGGAGACGGCAACTGACCTTGGTTCTGTTCTGGGCGATATAACAAACGATACGACAGCACCTGTTGGTTCGGCGGGTCTTGTTGCCGATTCATACAACAGTAGTTATTATTATGATATAGACGGTGACGGCGATGGTGACGGTCCATATACGGTTGAGGTACTGCCGTCAGATATTAGTTTTTCGTTTCCAGCGGCAGGAGCAAACAATCCGGCTAAGATATATTACTGCGATGGTAATCTTCATCTTGACAGATTAACTTCTGATGTTACCGGTACGTTGGTTGTGAAGGGTAATCTTGAGCTTGACCTAGACTGCTCATTTGCGATCACTCCTTATAAGAACATGCCTGCGGCGATAGTTAATAATGAAATACGAGTTAATTCATACGATCAGCAGTTGACGGTGAACGGTTACTGCCAGGTGGGTGATCGTATTGATGTTAAAGGGAAAACATCGGTAAGGCTTTATGTCAACGGTGCGCTGTTTATCGGGAACAAGGGCATATCAGGTGCCAGCGGGGCAGGTAACGTTATCGTGGTGAACGCAGATCCTGTTAAGTCGGCGTTGGAGACCTGGAGCAGCACCAGTTCATCGGTTTTGTGGAGTCCTGCGGGTGGGAGCTTTTTCAAGCAGGTTGACCGGGCAGCTCCATAGCGGTCCGGCCATTGAATTGTTAGCGTCCTATAATCCTGCTGGATTGTAATATCCTTCCTGAAAGCTGTAATAAATTCAGCCATTTTACATTATCAATTCTTAACTTTGAATCAGTTTCATTATAACGGCTGTATCGGTTGTGACGGTTATACGGTTTGCATGGCCGATTAGAGGCTTAAAACGCCGTTATCAGTTTCTTACTATTGATGCTTAACTTCCCGATAAGTTCCCATAACCTTGTTGCGGCAGGTTCGTATGCAATTACGCCAAATCCTTTGATCATCGATGTTAAGCGGCTAACCGAACGAGTCGAAAATGGAATATGAATTAGTCTTAGAAAAGTATTAATTGAACGGGCGTAATTATGTTTAGTGTTTACGGCAGTGAAAGATCGAGCATCAAGGCCAGAGGTTTTACCCTGGTCGAGATCATTATTGTGGTTGTAATATTATCGATTGCAGCGGTGATGGTTGTTCCGATGATAAGTTCGGCATCCGGTCTTCAGATCAAAAGCGCAGCAAATATTATCGCAGCGGACCTTGAACATGTCAAGAGTCTGGCGATCAGCAGACAGAAGAGCTACTCTGTGGTCTTTGACGCATCCACAAATTCTTACCAGGTGCTTGACAGCGATAGTAACGCTGTAAGTCACCCGACGAAGGCTAACGGACTGTTCTCGGTTTCATTTGCCAGCGACAGCAGTTTGAGTAATGTCGATATAACCTCGGCAGACTTCGATTCCGAGCAGACAGTTGTATTCGACTATCTGGGCACCCCGAAAAACAATTCCCTGACAGATCTGACGAGCGGTCAGGTTACGCTTGAATCCGATGGTATCACGATGACAGTCAGTGTGGAACCAGTGACTGGTTATGTTACAATTCAGTAAAAGTATAAGCAAGGGCTGAAAATGTTAAGTATGATAAAAAGTAAAGCAGGTCCGATAGGATTGGATATCGGCAATAACACGATACGGATGATCCAGCTGTCTCAGAGGGATAACGGTATTGAGGTTGTCGCTTGTGAGGAAGAGGTTATTGCCGGCAGCGGCGGGAGTGAGGGCAATGAGCGGCATGGCGTTTTGGTTCGTGCTATTCGTGATATGCTTGAGCGCGGTTCGTTCGAGGGGAAGCAGGTCGTGTCTTGTCTGTCTAACAAGGAACTTATGATCAAGAGTTTTCGGATGTCAGTTTCTGAAGTTAATGAGATCGACTCTCTTGTAATGCAGGAGGCCTCTGCACGCTTCGGTCTTGATCCTGATAAAGACGAGATACGGTTTGTTATGGCTGGGAGAATATTGCAGGGTGAGGAACAAAAAGATGAAATAATACTATTGGCTGTTAAGCAGGCGGCGATCAAGGAGCATATATCAATCCTTGAGGAAGCTGGATTGACGCCGCAGAGTGTCGATTCTATTCCATTTGCTATTCTTCGCAGTACCCAGAGGTCGGCACGCCGTCAGGCAGACCGTAAGGATACCCGTTTCTTTGTCGATGTGGGGGGTGAGTTTACGACGGTTATGGTGGGCAGGGAAGACGAAATAAATTTTGTTAAGCAGATACCGATTGCCGGTAGACATCTGAATGAGGCAGTGGCATCAAAGCTGGAAATTTCGTTAGAAGAGGCGACAATGCTTCGTGGTAAGCTGCAAAGGAAAGACTCCGAAAGTGTGAATGCTTCTACACGACAGGTATTGATCGATGCGATGCGTAAGGTCAATGAACAGTTGGTTCAGGAGATATCGAAGTGTTTCCGTTATCACGCGGTGACTTTTAGAGGTTCGAGTCCGAAGGAAATAATCCTGGCTGGCGGGGTCGCGTATGAAGAGACTTTGGTCAATGCGTTACGCAGGCATCTTGGTGTCGAAGTGATCCATGCAATGCCTCTTGTTGGGTGCGAGTTGGGCAAGACCGATCTTGCGAATCGCGAAGACTGCAATTTGTCTGAATGGACGGTCGCGGCAGGGGCGAGTATCAAAAACTGGAACAATTCAACCGTTGGAGCCTTGAGCTATGAAAGAGATTGATTTTCTTCCTAAATGGTATAAGGCAGGTAAGCGGCGTGAAGCTAATTACCGCATGCAATATCTACTCGTTGCAGGTGTTTTTATTACGATGTTGACGTGGAGCGCGGTAACGAGCTATTCGGTTTCAATGGCTCGCGGTCAGGTGGCGATAATCAAAGAATCGCTGTCAGTCAACGGTCCTGTCGGTGAGAGATGCGCCCAGTATCAACAGCAGGTGGAAAAGCTTAAAGAACAGAAAAAGGTACTTGATAAACTCTGTCAGCGAACAACGATGTCGAGCATTGTCGGAGAAATGAGTTATCTTTGTGATGACAATGTTATGATCGATAAAGTATCTGTCAGCAATGAGCCTTTTAAGGGCAGTTCCCCTGGTAATACCAACGTAGCAGTTCGAGTTGGATCGAACGGGAGCGATAAGAAGCCCGATCTTCTGGACACTGATTCGAGGATGAAAGTTACAATAACAGGTCTGGCGGCCGGTTCTTCCGA
>DAOWHR010000324.1 GCA_030641315.1 Anaerohalosphaeraceae bacterium
GGACTCGATCAGATATTGCCCGTACACGAGAGTTGATGAGAAGACGGTCACCAGCACTGGGACAAACAGATGGGGTTCGGCAAAAAAACCCTGGGTATGGGGGTATGGCGTACCTGAGCCGGAATACGGCAGCTACACATGTAATGGATGGCTCTATACATGGAGCAGTTCAATGGATTTTATTGTTCCCAAGGGTGGAAAAACTTTTAGCTATATGTTTAGCTCTTTAACACAGGTTCGCAGGTCCGCAACTACACCTTTCTTTACCGATGGTGTCTGGGTGGATGCATGGCCCGATTACCCGGATACAATACCGGCAAACTTTGACCTTACACAAGAAAATCGTAATACTGGTGTTGACCCTGCGCAAAATCATATTCGTCGTGTTGTTACGAACCGTCATTCAGGCAAAGTCAATATGGCTTTTGTTGATGGTCATACCGAAGGTGTTGAACTAAGTAACTTGTGGAATGTTACATGGCACAAGGGATGGCAGAGCAAGCGTGAAATGACTCGTGAAGACGGCAGTGCTATTTACCAAAGATAATAGAATTCTTTGTTAGGAAGTCTTGAAATATCGCGGAGATCGCCTTGTTAATGGTGGTCTTCGCTTTTTTTGATATAGGGGATAAGAGTTTACATGGCAGATCTGCGGGGAAAAACATGTCTTGATGGAGTGGTTTTTGATATCAAGAAGTACGCGATCCATGACGGGCCCGGTATTCGGACGACAGTTTTTTTGAAGGGCTGTCCGCTGCGTTGTCAGTGGTGCCATAATCCTGAAAGCTGGCGTCTTGCCCCTGAGCTGGGATTTCGCAGGCACAAATGTACGGCGTGCGGTGTGTGTGTCTCCCGATGCGAACAACAGGCCAACGCCATTGTCGGGGGCGAATTGACTATGGATGCCGGGAAGTGTACGGTTTGCGGCAAGTGTGTCGAAGTTTGCCCGTCCGGGGCAAGAGAGATCATCGGCAAACGGATGACAGTGGCACAAGTGATCGAGGAGATCGAAAAAGATATTATTTTTTATGACGAATCTGCTGGGGGTGCGACCTTTTCCGGCGGTGAGCCATTGGCCCAGTCCGGGTTCATATTGGAACTGTTGAGCCAGTGTAAAAGACGCTATATCCATACCGCGGTAGATACGACTTGTTATGCTGATCCGGATATTGTCCGAAGTGTTGCCCAGGTCTCTGATATGTTCCTTTGTGACCTGAAACATATGGACAGTGATGTGCATAAGCAATTCACAGGCACCGGTAATGAGCTTATCCTGGACAATATCCGCATGCTTTCGGCAATTGGCACGGCGCTTACGATACGTTTCCCTGTTATTGGGGGCTTTAATGATGACGACAAAAATGTTGAAGCTGTTGGCCGATTCATATCGACGCTGAACAATGTTACCACGGTGGATATACTACCATACAATATCGGGGGATTGGACAAGAATACCCGGCTTGCAAAACAGTGCCAATTAGCAAGATTTGTCAGGGTTGCGGACGACCGAATGCAGGTGATAGCGGATAAATTATCAGATTTTGGGCTTGAAGTTTCAGTAGGAGTTTAGGTATAATGACAGTTCAAAGCATTATTACACCTGTGGGTGTGTTTTTAGATTTGGGGATGAGTTATAATGAATGATCGTATTACAAAACTTAGAGAACAAAGCGTCGGGGCCAAGCCCTTTATTTCCGCTGAACGAGCCGAACTGGTAACTGATTTTTATCAGAGCAGTGTTCCGCTTAGTGTAACTATGCCTGTGTGCAGGGCGCTTGCGTTAAAGCATATCATGGAAAACAAGACTATCTGCATTAACGACGGCGAACTGCTGGTAGGTGAACGCGGCCCGGCGCCAAAAGCGACGCCGACATATCCTGAGCTTTGCTGTCACAGTATCGATGATTTTCGTATTATGCGATCACGGGACCGGACGCCTTTCGATGTCGATGAAAATGTTTGCAGGGTTTATGAAGAAAAGATAATTCCGTTTTGGGCCGGTAAGTCGATGCGTGAAAAGGTATTCGCAGCTATGTCCGGGGCATGGAACAAGGCTTTTGATTCCGGTGTTTTTACAGAATTTATGGAACAGCGGGCCTCGGGACATGCGATACTCGATGACAAGATATATCATCGCGGGCTGCGGGACTTTCAGGAAGATATTTCTGTCAGTCTTTCAAAGCTTGACTTTGCCAACGACCCAGCCGCTTACGATAAGTCGGAAGAGCTTAAGGCGATGTCCATCTGCATCGACGCGGTGATAACACATGCCCAGCGTCATGCCCAAAAGGCACTGGAGCTTGCAAAGGCAACTGACGATCCTCTCCGCAGGGCAGAGTTGGAAAAGATCGCTGAAGTATGCAAAAGGGTTCCTGCGTACGCACCCAGGACTTTCCATGAGGCACTGCAAAGCTACTGGTTCGTCCACCTTGGCGTTATCACGGAATTGAATACATGGGATTCTTACAATCCGGGCAGGCTTGACCAGCATCTCTATCCGTTCTACAGGAAGCAGCTTGAAGCTGGTGAGATAACCGCTGACGATGCTAAAGAGCTTCTGGGATGCTTCTGGATCAAGTTCAACAATCAGCCTGCGCCGCCTAAGGTCGGTATTACCGAAGAGCAGAGCGGAACCTATACCGATTTCGCATTGATCAATGTCGGCGGACTGGACCCGATCACGGGCGCTGATGCTGTCAACGATGTGTCATACATGATCCTCGACGTTGTTGAAGAAATGCAGCTTGTTCAGCCAAGTTCCTGCATTCAGATCAGCAAGAGGAATCCTGACCGGTTCTTGAAACATGCCTGCGGTGTGGTCAGGACGGGTCTGGGACAGCCTTCGATATTTAATACGGACGTTATCATCAAGGAAATGCTGCACGACGGCAAGAGTATGGTTGATGCCCGTGCGGGCGGGCCAAGCGGTTGTGTTACCATAAGCGCTTTCGGCAAGGAAAGCTGTGCGCTTACCGGTTATATTAATTGGCCAAAGATATTCGAACTTGCCTTAAACAACGGCATCGACACACGAACGAATCAGCAGATCGGCCCGCAGACAGGCGATCTGTCTGAACTGAATTGCTACGAGGATGTTGTCGCGGCGTATCGCAGGCAGCTGGAGTACTTTATCGATGTCAAGATAAAGGGCAACAATATTATAGAACGGTTGTACGCCAATTATATGCCATCGCCTTTTATGTCTGTTCTGGTTGATGACTGCATCAAAAGGGGAGTGGACTATCATAACGGAGGTGCCAGGTATAACCCGACGTATATTCAGGGTGTCGGTATGGGTACGCTTGCTGACGCATTGGCGGCAGTTAAGTTTCATGTGTTCGACAATAAAGAACTCACTCTGGCTGAACTGATGGATGCGATATCCGCTGACTTTGAAGGCTATGAACAACTGCACAGAAAGCTTATCGACAAGACGCCAAACTATGGCAACGATGATGACTACGCCGATGGAATCGCCAGGGAGATTTTTGAAATTTACTACGAGACGCTAAACGGCAAACCTAATACAAAAGGTGGCCGTTACCGTGTGAATCTTCTGCCGACTACTGTGCATATTTATTTCGGTTCTGTAGTCGGGGCGCTGCCTAATGGGAGAAAGGCCGGTGTTGCTTTATCGGACGGCATTTCCCCATCGCAGGGTGCGGACAGGAAAGGGCCTACAGGTGTTGTTAAGTCAGCGTCGAAGATAGACCACGCACGTACTGGCGGGACGCTGCTCAACATGAAGTTCAATCCCCAGGTTCTTAAGGGCGATGGGCTTGATAAGCTTGCGCACCTGGTCAGGGGCTACTTCAAACTGGACGGCCACCATATGCAGTTCAACGTGATCGATGCCGAGACTCTCAAAAAGGCCCAACAGGCCCCCGATGAGAACAGGGACCTGATCGTCAGAGTCGCAGGCTACAGCGACTACTTCGTGGAACTAGGCAGGGAGCTGCAGGACGAGATAATCGCCCGAACAGAGCAATCCTCGTTCTAGTGCTTTGTCCGCTGTAAATTTCTGGATTCAGCGTCAGCTCAATTAGTCAGCCGTAAGGCCGTCGAAACAGACAGCCTTATACCTGCTTCAAAACGGCGACACAGATGAGGCCATCAAAGTGCTCACTGATATGGTCGTTCATCAGATACCGTATGCGGATGCTTATGCATTGCTTGGGGCAATCTATTCGAAAAGTGGAGAATCTGAAAAGGCTGCTAATATCTTTAGAGCTGCACAAGAAAACAAGAATCTATCTGAATTGGAAAGAAATAATTTTGCAGAAATGCTGCGAAGATTCAAATAACCAAATCTCCAATTGGAAGGAAGGTGATGAAAAGCAAAGAAACCTGTTTTTTGTGAAAAGTTATGGAAAAAATGCCGAAGACTGAGATTATAACTGATCGTGAGCTTTATGAGCGTGTTATCCTTGAGCGGGTGTTTAAGGCTGAGCGGTTTTTGTGGCTTGGGACGAGTGATCTTAAGGATCTGCATGTGAATAAGCGGGGTAAGATGGTTCCGTTTCTGGAGATACTATCCGACCTGGTAAAGCAGAATGTCTCTATCCGCCTGATACATGCCAAGGAGCCGGGCAAGGCGTTTCGTGAGGATTTTGACCGGTACCCAAATTTAATCGGCGGGCTGGAACGTTTGCTGTGTCCGAGAATACATCTCAAATGCGTTGTGGTTGACGGCGTATTCGCATATACGGGCAGCGCGAATCTCACCGGTGCCGGGCTTGGCGCAAAGAGCAAGCACAGGCGTAACTTCGAAACAGGGATAGTCACAACCGATCCACAACTGATCGAGCCGATCATGGAGCAGTTCGATAAGCTATGGATGGGGTCACACTGCAACAAGTGCGGACGCAAAAAGTACTGCGCGGATTATAAGGATATTTTACGATAACTGACCTAACCTCGAAAACGAAAATCTTTGACTGTTCAAGGTGTTTTTGGTAAGAGCATTGATGTTGGAAGGACTGAATCATGTTTGAAAACGGTACTAATGGAAAAAGTGAGATGAATGTTTTCTTTTATGAGGCTTTTGAAGAAGAGGCTGAATCGATCCGTCAATACCTACCCGATGATATAAACGCCGGTTTTACGGATAAAACCATTCAGGAATACTCACAGCAACTTCCAGCTCCGATCATCAGCATTCGAACCCAGTCGATTATCCCGCCTGATTGGGATGACAAAATTAAAGCCATACTGACACGCAGTGCCGGCTTCGACCATATAAACCGTTATCTAAAGGAATGCACATCTAATATCTCCTGCGGCTATCTCCCTCGGTATTGCGTTCGCGCTGTTGCCGAACAGGCGATGATGTTATGGGTAGCTCTATTGCGAAAGCTGCCGGTACAGTTATCACACTTTACACAGTTCAATCGCGATGGATTAACGGGGCAGGAATGTAAGGGCAAAACACTCCTGGTAGTGGGCGTCGGTAATATCGGCCATGAGATCGCTACTATAGGTAAGGCTCTGGAGATGAAAGTAATCGGAGTCGACATAGTAGAAAAACACGAAGACATCAATTTTGTCCGAATCGAAGAAGGACTGGCCAAAGCTGATGTGATCGTCTGTGCGATGAACCTTACAACGGATAACCAGGGATACTTTAATTATGATCTGTTAAGAAAGGCAAAGACTACCGCAGTGTTCGTCAATATCGCTCGCGGCGAGTTGTCGCCATCTGAAGATTTACTGAGATCATTGAACGATCAACTCCTCGCTGGAGTAGGACTGGACGTCTACGACAATGAAAGCGAACTGGCAGTGTCACTTAGAACATCTAACCCAAGCGACAATAGCTCATGTAACGCAACACTTGGCTTAGCGAAACTCCATCAGGTGATACTAACCCCGCACAATGCTTTTAATACCGCTGAAAGTGTTGAAAGAAAAGCCAAACAAAGCATCCAACAGATCAACCACTTCTTAAGGCATGGGGAGTTTTTGTGGCCAGTTTGCTGACGGAGTACTTATCAATATCAAAATATTGTTCCGGGACAGAACCGGATTTATCATCTGCTACAAACGCCTGGAAGAAGGAACATTCGAAAGGCTTAAGTCTTCACCTGGTAAAGCATCTCTGGAAGTTAGGTTCACAGTATATTGTCGCAGCAAAATTCGTTCAAAAATACGCTAAGAGCTTGTATCTGCTCGTCATCCATACCGACCAGAGGACTTCGCACGATCAAGGGATAACCGGTTAGTTTTTTTGATAATGCGTATTTTATCATCGCGATTCCGTTCGGTCCCGACAGATGTTTTTTAACCGTTGAAATAATGATTTGAATTTCCCTGGCATCTTCGGATTTACCAGCAGCGATTGCACGATCCATTTTGCCGAAAAGTTCGGGGAATGCGTTTGCTCTTGCACTGACAAAGCCGTACGCCCCGGAATTATGTGCGTTTAATATCTTGTCATCTCCGCCGACATAGTATTTCGGCGTCGCTGGTATCATGGATAGATCGGCAGCAGAGTCTTTGATGCCGAAGTGATCGATCCTTGCCAGAAGATCAGGCGTTAATGGATTTTGAGTATGTTTCGGGAAATTGTACAATATCAAAGGGATGCTTATCTTTGCTGCGATGTTGTTGAAGTAGTCTACGAGAGCGTCATCGGGCACTTTTGCCATGTAATAGGGCGGCAGCGTCATAACAGCGTCTGCGCCATTATCCTGTGCCCAACAGGCCAGTTGCAATGTTAGTGCCAGTGAATCAGCGCCTGCCTGAAAGAGTACGTTTCTCTTAAAATGCTTACGCACTATCTTGTGAACCTCTTTGCGTTCTTCGGGTAAGAGCGAGAAGAACTCACCGGTTGTCCCATTTACCAGAACCTGCCTGACGCCGCTGCTTTCAAGCAGATCGAGATGTCGTAAAAGATTGGTTTTATCGATCTTTCCTGTCGGAGTGAATGGCGTCAGTATCGGCACGATCAGGCCGGACAGATTATCAGTTGATTTGTCCAGAACAGTATTCCTTTCCGATTATTTGTCCAGATCGAGTTTGTCCCCCGTCAGTTTCATCCATCTGCGTAGTTCCAGGTCAAGTTCCTGAACGGTCAATGCGAATTTTGGGTCCTCTGCCAGGTCGACCTTTTCCCATGGGTCCTTTACAATGTCAAA
>DAOWHR010000455.1 GCA_030641315.1 Anaerohalosphaeraceae bacterium
GCTTCTGGGCTTCAACATCCAAGCCGACATCCGCTAATTCTATCAGCATGCATCTTTCGTAAACTGACTCCAGGTAACCGTATCCCATCTTATTATAAACCGTATAAGCACAGGCAATGATCTTTTCTGTCAGTTCACTATGCCGCATTTTTAACCTTATGCAAGTAATAATATTTCTTTGGGATTGACATGATTTTTCATGATCTTTTTCTTATCCTGTAATCCTGTCAAAAAAAACTGTGAACGGTTACAATTATTCTTTTGTTTTTCTCTGTGTCCTCGGTGCCCTCTGTGGCAAAAAAAAATCGGTTGCGACTCGACCGCCCTGATATGGATTTTTGCGTTCGTATCATTTGCCCTCGCCGAGCCTGTCGCCTTCGAAGTTGTCAAGCAGTTCGATCTCGTAGATCTTTTTGACCGTCGTTTCAAAGTCATACTCAAGCCTGATAAAGTGAACTTCGTTGCCCTCGACAACAACATAGCTGGCCCGGGGATCGCGGTCCCTCGGCTGGCCAACCGAACCGACATTGATAATAGCTTTTTCATCGGGGACGATCGGGTATACTTCGCCAAGTTCCTCCGGTGTATAAAAGTCCGGGTCCTCAAGGAATACGCCCGGCAGATGTGTGTGCCCGATAAAGCAGATATGGCTCGTAGTTTCAAACAGCGACCGTATTTTGCCCGGCATGTTATACACATCGTCCGGGAACACATACTCGTTGATCGGCCTTCTCGGAGATGCGTGTACAAGGTCGATCTTAGTCTTAATATCGCCAAGCTTAACGTTTATTGTTTTACGCATCAACTGATCGCCGAGGTATTTCCATCTGCGTTTGTTAAGTTCGGCATCCGGTTCTTCTTCCAGAACCTGTCTGGACCAGTGCGCCGCGTACTCCGCACCAAGGTTGAAGTTCGTCGGCTCATACAGAACCGCGTAGTCATGGTTGCCAAGCACCGATGCCTTCGTCTTTTCAATAACAAGATCCAGGCATTCCTTGGGATTCGGCCCATACCCAACAACATCGCCAAGGCAGTAGATCGTCTTTATGCCGCGAGACTTAATGTCATCAAGTACCGCTGTCAATGCTTCAAGATTAGAATGTATATCGCTGATAATCGCAAACATCTGGTCAACTCGCAAAAATTTTCATGAACGCCAACCATCGCCGAAATCGATCCAGCCAACGGAAAAGCACTATTATTTATCACCCTAAAGGGTGTAATCCTGCCCTTATATCAGAAAATCACCAAAATATCCAGCCCAACAAACCGAATTTTTCACCTTTACACCATAAAATGAGCCAAAACGATGATGCTGCGGAAAGTTTAATTAAGAACAGGTAATATAAGTAGCACTCCAGTAAACTTTTATGTTATTAGTCCGGATGGGATTCTTCTCAGGAAGATTGGTATTGTATGCGATCTTAGGTAGGTATCTACGAAATACCTTCGCAATAGCCGTCAAAATTAATAGCCCTGTTTATTGAGAATAATGCCGGTTTCTTAGTACTTCCAAAAAAAATCATTTTATAGTTGACAAATACACGATAGTCGTTAATATATACATGAATTTAATAAAGGAGACTGTTATGGTACAAGCATTTGTTGAGAAAAACAGAAAGTTGCTGCAGTTTTATTATTGGGCAACACGAGTTGGTGGATGGTTATTCTTGTCATTAGCATCTTTGGCAGTTGCTGGCCATTCTGTCGCATTGGCAACTCGAATTGGTGACTGGGAAGAATTTAGTCGGTATTACCTGCGTGACGTGCCATGGGCGCTGCTTAGCAATGGACTTCCCACCGGTTTGCTTGTTCTTGGAATGTCTCAGTTTATCAAGTACCTGCTTGAGACTGAGGTTAGGCCGGGGTGGATTTTGCGTAATGGGGATAAGCTGCTTTATGCGTACACTGCGATTGTAATCAGCTATTATTGCTGGATTAGTGCGTCTGAGGTGATATCGCATTTCGGGGAACCTTATGATTTCCCTGCACGCTTGATACTGTCTGCAATTTTCATACTTGTAAAACTATTGGCACTGCTTGGAGTTGCCCAGATTCTCAGAAGAGCAATTCCTGTCCTGGACGAATCACGAACGCTAATATAAAAGGAAATGATGTTATGAATACATTTATTAAAGAAAACGAAAAGCTATTCGGATTTTACTCAACTGCTCTTGGGATTCTGGGATGGGCGTTGCTGGTTTTGTGTCCTTGCTATTATGTTTTTGTGCTTGTTTCATCCAGAGATTTTGAACCACTTATTAAAGAAGCAACGTATATGCCTTTAGGTCTTTTGGGGCTAATGTCCCTTGGTTTACTTGGAATTGGTCTGTCCCAATTGATTCGGTATCTTTCTGATGCTGCTAATAAGCCGGGATTAATTTTATTACATGGAAACAAACTGCTTTATCTTTATGTTATTTTCACTATAGTTGTTGCAACAATGCACGTTTACGGCCTTGTCAGAGTTATGACACACTCGGACATGGAATGGCAAAGTAAATTTATTATTTTGTCTAATTCAATTGTCTACATGGTTTATTATGTGGCTAAGGCACTGATAATAATAGGTATGGCTCAGTTTTTGAAACGGTTGATGCCGGTTATAGACGAGCATAAATCGCTAATTTAAGGAGGGCAGAATTGTGATTAATATCAGACTTGATTATGTTCTTCTGGATCGGCGCATGAAGCTTAAGGATTTGTCAGAGGCGACAGGCATTGCGGTAAACAACCTGTCCATTCTTAAAACAAACAAGGCCCGTGCAATACGGTTTTCAACTTTAGAGGCATTATGTACAGCCCTTGATTGCACACCTGGTGATTTAATAGAATTCATACCTGAACCAAAGGGCGTTAATTCTAATGAAGTGTGAGAGGTAGCCGAATAAGAAGTACATTTTGAATTGCTATAAGCATATCTTTTGTGATAAATAACAAAAAAACGCACAGAAAATCCGTCACAATTCCAAAATACTGGCATCTATTGTAATGAAACGCTAATATAACCGACTCTGGAATTAGGATTAAGATTATGGCAAATAAAAATAAAAACGAAATTGACCTGCTCGCCATGAGCGTAGAAGGCAACTGTGCCGCTTTCGAACTCGTCGTAACGAAATACCAATCTCTCGTCTGCGCCATCACATACAACGCCACTGGCAATGTAGAAAAAAGTGAAGAACTGGCCCAGGAAACATTTGTCAAAGCATGGAAAAACCTCACCAGCCTGAACGACCTTGCCAAATTCAAAGCCTGGCTCTGCTCGATTGCACGTTCAACCGTACAGGCCTACTTCAGAAGCAGCAAGCGCGACCCGCTCAAAAACTCTGCCCCAATTGACAGCGCATCGAACATCTCATCCGACCAGCCCGGCCCGATCGACGCTGTAATATCAAAAGAACAGCAAAACCTCGTCGACAGCGCCCTCCAGCAGCTCCCCGATCAATACCGCCAGCCGCTCATCCTTTTCTACCGCAGCGAACAGTCTACTAAAGCGGTCGCCGCCGCTCTGGACCTTTCCGAAGACACCGTTCGCCAGCGTCTCCACCGCGGCAGGAAGCTGCTCAAGGACGAGCTTACCAGCGTTGTCGAAACAACACTCGCCCGTACCGCGCCAAAAAAAGCATTTACCGCCGCCGTAATGGCATCGGTCGCTGCCATAACCGCAAAAACAGTTGCAACCGCCGCCGCGGTAATCGCGATCGCCGCAGGCGCAGCAATAACATACAAAAACATAAAAGACGACTCATCCACCCAGGACGCTAACCCGCCAATAGTAGCTTCAATGAACCCGCAGTCTGCTCAACCAGCCGAACAGTCCGTAATTGAAGATCAAAGCACGAATGAAGCAGTCAAAACAAACACCACACAGGCCATTGCTAATATATCAGCAGATGCGTCGCCAACCACC
>DAOWHR010000266.1 GCA_030641315.1 Anaerohalosphaeraceae bacterium
ATATTGACAACATCGGCTGGCATGTATGGAGAGTAGTTAAAGAAGAAGGAGTCGGATACTGGCCATATAGGTACTGTGAACTCATTAACGAAACCGCCATCGCAAACAGCGGAAGCGACAATAAGTCATTTGCAGGAGACTACAGCAGTTCACTTAGCGGTGACTGGCAGATGGATTACTATTCACTCGATCCTACAGGCGCTTACGCCCCAGGATCGATACAGATCATCGAAACCGACGGCTCTACCGAGACAGCCGAAGCAGGCTCCTCAGACACATACGATATCAAAATACTATCTGTGCCAGATCACAATGTCGATGTCATCATTACACCTGACGACCAGCTCGATCTCGGCCAGGGACAAGGCGTACCGGTAACAGTAACATTTAATGCTGCTTCAGGCGACACATTTGTGATCAATGTCTCAGCCCACGACGATGATGACTCAGAAGGCCCGCACAGTGGAACGATCACACATCAGATTTCTACGAATGATCCGCTTTACGCAACTGCTTCAATGCGCGACATTTCTGTCAGCATTACAGATAACGAACCTTACTGCGGTGATGCGAATACCGTCTATCTGGCCAGCGATCTTAATCAGGACTGCTATGTTAATATTAACGACATGGTGATAATCGTTGCCGGATGGCTGCAATGCAGCGATCCATCCGAGCTTGCATGCTTCGGCAATGTCCCTCCAATACCTATCGAAACATCCACCGTATTTGTCAGCGGTGCAGAATACGCATCGTTTAGAATCCCTTCCGTTGTCGTTTCTCAGACAGGCACGGTCCTGGCATTTTGCGAAGGCAGAGTCGTAGCTTCAGACCATGCTCAAAATGACATCGTTCTTAAACGCAGCACAGACGGTGGAAAAACCTGGGGCAACATACAGGTTCTGCACGATGACGGTGCCAACAGCCTCAATAACCCGCAAGCCGTTGTCGTACACGAGACCGGTAGAATAATAATGATGTACCAGAGATTCCCGCTGAACTGCCACGAACGCTGTGTCGTTCCCGGCTACGAGGACACCGCGGCTGGCGTCATCTGCCGGTGTTATGTCGTCTATAGCGACGATGATGGCTTAAACTGGTCCATCCCACAGGAAATAACGCAGCAGGTCAAACGCCCAACCTACGTTACCAGTATTGCAGGCGGACCAGGCATCGGAATTCAGCTTCGAAACGGACAATACGCGGGCAGGATTATTATGCCCTTCAACCAAGGCCCATACGGCAACTGGAAAGTATACGCAGTCTACAGCGACGACCTCGGTCATACATGGGCGTACGGCGATGTCGCCCCTGAGATCGACGGCAGCGGCAATGAAGTTCAGATGGTTGAGCTTAGCAACGGTTCGATCATGCTAAACTCTCGAACCAGCAGTGGGTTGAAATTCAGAAAAGTGGCAACAAGCACCGACGGTGGAATCACATGGTCTGGCCTGCTCAATGAGACAGAACTGAAGGAACCAAAGTGCATGGCAAGCGTACTCAGGTACACAGATGGATTTGATGGCGAACAGAACAGAATACTTTACGCGGGACCAAACTCACAGTCCTCCAGAGTCAATGGCACAGTACATATCAGTTATGATGACGGCGAAACATGGCCTATTTCAAGGCAGATATACGCTGGCGGATATGCCTATTCGTGCCTGACCAAACTCGCTGACGACAGAATCGGGGTACTTTATGAAGCCGACGGATACAGCAAGATAGCTTTCGCAAGATTCACCCTCAAATGGCTCACACAGGGCGAAGACTGGCTCCTGCCGCAATAAAGTTAGTTGGACTCGATCAACCCGAAAAAACTATATATTGAAATGTAAAATTATAGGAAATGATCTCCATGAGACAACCTGACAAAAACAGATTTCTTAACGCTGTCAATCATATCGAAGCCGACGATGTGCCCTTTTTTGAAATGGAAGCTGACATCGCTATTGTCTGTCAGATAATGGACAGGCAATACGACATGTCGCTGCATTCGTTCGAACTTCCTATCGATGATGTCGTCGAGTATAACCGAAGGCTGGGCAATGACATGGTCTTCCTTTCGCATGTCTGGCACCTGGGTCGCAAAGAAAAAACAGACACTCAGGGCAGGGTCCACTATATCGATGGAACGATGAAAGACATCAACTCACTGAAGAATATTACCTTTCCCGACATGGACAGGATCGAAAGGCGCCTTGAAGAATTGCTTGATGCAGTTGACGGGACCGGCTTTGGTGTTATCTGCGGCGCCCAGACGGCAGGCTTTACGGTGCCTACCGCGATCGGTTACGAAGACTTCTGCATGAAATCAATACTCGACCCGGCTTTTATCACTGAGTTCCAGAAACGTGTTCATGAATATACAATGCGAGAGCTGGAGATGTATATGCAGTACCCGATCGACGCTATCAAGATCGCTTCGGGTCTTATTACAAACACAGGCTCTATGATATCGCCTGAGATGATGGAGCAGTTTGAATATCCATATATGCGCGAGCAGATGAAACTTATCAAGGCTCACAACAAACTCGTCCATATGCACGTCGACGGCTATGTAATACCTTTGATACCATTGTTCCTTGAAATGGGCATCGATATTCTCAACCCCATAGACCCATGCAGCGGCAAACAGGACATCTGCCGGATCAAAGAACTTTACGGAGACCAATTAACCCTGTGCGGCAATATCGACATTAACACTACCCTGCTCGAAGGCACACCGCAGCAGGTGGCGGAAGATGTCACCGATCACATTAACAAACTCGCAAATAACGGCGGATATATCGTCGCTTCGAGCCATGACTTGCACCAGTTGATACCAATCGAAAACATCTGTGCGATGCGGGATGCGGCTCACGCCTGGAAAAGACAATAATATCTATTCCCAATATTACTTTACTGGCATTGCGACATGACGTGCTGTTATATTGTTCTCCTTAAGGTAGCTGCGTATCTGCTCAACTACTTTTGGATTCTCTTTGGACACTTCAAAGTGTTCCGAAATCCCGAATACCTGGTGAATATCGAACAGCATAATACTGCCATCAGTCTTAACTATATATTTCCAGCGTCCCCATCGGACGAACTGTTTGAATCGTTTGTCGACTGGGATATGCTTCGCCAGACGTATCTTGACATCTGTATACTGCTCGTCGCCTGCCAAGTTGAACCACTCCTCCGAATCAACCGACAGATCGTAAAGTTCCTCGCTGCCATCAAAGTAATGAATGTATCGCCACCCTTTGACAAAAACGCTATGCGTTCCGCGTCCGATAGACGCGACAACCGCATCGTCCCATTTCGCTTCAATATTGCGTACCAACGGCAACAATGACCGCCCTTCCAATTCTCGTCTTTTCGGCAACCCGCAAGCATCGATCAGCGTCGGATAAATATCCAGCAGACTAACCGGCGCTTCGCATCGTGAACCGGCTTTAAACCCGGCGACATCGGCGTTCTTTGGAGGCACAATTATCATAGGTACACGCAGTGACGCCTTCCACGGATCGTGCTTACCCCAGTGTTCCTTTTGGCCCAGCGACCAGCCGTGATCGGACCAAAGTATTATCCACGTATCATCGGCATGTTCGCCTCGGTCCAGCGAATCCAGTACCTTGCCTACCTGCGCGTCTGCAAAAGTAATCGATGCGAGATACCCCACAACGCCCTGTCGCCACTGGTTCATTTTCGTCACCGTCTCATGCCGTCCAGCCGACCATGCGGCACCAGCAAAATCCTTACCGGCATCAGGGACATCGTTCAGATCGCCCGCGATAGTCGGCGGCAGCGTGATCTTCATCGGATCGTACATCTCAAAATATTTCTTCGGCGCAAACAATGGCTGATGAGGCCTGTAAAAACCAACCGCAGTAAAAAACGGTTTGTCATATTTTTTCTGAACCTGCTCTGCTCCCCAGTTAGCTATCTTGCCATCCGGAAACTGATCGTCCGGCACATCGATAGGTCCCCAGTCAAAAGTATCCCACGTCATCGTCGGACGATCTATC
This sequence comes from Anaerohalosphaeraceae bacterium, assembly GCA_030641315.1. Classification (GTDB taxonomy): domain Bacteria; phylum Planctomycetota; class Phycisphaerae; order Sedimentisphaerales; family Anaerohalosphaeraceae; genus DAOWHR01. The sequence continues at coordinate 4,014 of DAOWHR010000266.1, forward strand.
AGCGAAATACCCCCATTCATCGGCAGCACAACATCCATGCCGTCACGTTTTATGCGGCGGGTTTGGCCGTTCTCCAGACCTGCGGACAAAAATTCTTCTTCAGTAAACGGCGTCCCGATGACACCGCAGTCCGGTCCATATTCGTGCCACAATTCAGGGTTTACCATCCCAAGACTATGATTGATCTTGCCTGAGCCAGCGACATGGTAACCGTTCTTCTTAAAATGCAGCGGCAGCGCAACAGCCTCCGGCACATAATCCGAATAGGTTCCCTTGTTCGTATAGATATTCGTAGTTTCAGGCCTCTGTCCCGTCAGCACTGATGCTCTCGACGGCCCGCAAATGGGCGACACACAGTGAGCGTTGGTAAACAGCACCCCGCGATTGGCAAGCCGATCAATATTAGGCGTGATTGCATCGGGATGGCCACCCACACACCCGGGCCAATCTGCCATATCGTCAACAGCAATAAAAAGCACGTTTGGCTTTTTCTTTTTCCCCGCCGTCGCAAAAACCGATCCCCCGCACATCATCGCCATTGCACCAATACCAGTTCTACGCAAAAAACTACGACGATTCATTACTGTCCCGCTCATGTGCAACTCCCGTATTCGTAAATAAAATTC
>DAOWHR010000100.1 GCA_030641315.1 Anaerohalosphaeraceae bacterium
GATATAATGCCTGATGTTGTTCAGCCGGGTACCGAGGTGGGCGTGTTGAAGGCAGAAATCGCCGCTGAGATTGGCTGTGATCCGATCAAGGTTATTGCGGCAGGCTCGCACGATACCGCTTCCGCAGTTGCGGCGGTTCCGGCAAGCGATGAGAACTGGGCATATCTGTCATGCGGAACATGGTCGCTGATGGGAGTGGAATCGGATGACGTTGTAATTAACAACGATACTTATGAGTATTCGTTTACTAATGAGGGCGGAGTGGGCAATACTATTCGGCTGCTGAAAAATATCATGGGTCTGTGGGTCCTTCAGCAATGTCGCAGCGACTGGAATGAAAAGGGTGATGAACTATCATACGCGCAGCTTGCCGAAATGGCCGCCGCTGCCGAGCCGTTCAAAGCCTTCGTATGCCCCAACGACAGCACCTTCTTTGCGCCAGGCAATATGCCCGAACGCATAAATGAGTATCTCAAAACGACCGGCCAGCAGCCAATTGATGATAAGGGGCAAATGGTTCGTGTTATTCTCGAAGGCCTTGCTCTGACTTACCGGTGGGTATTTGAAAAGCTTCAGGAAGTTACGGGAAAACGCATCGATGTACTTCACATTGTCGGGGGTGGGATCAAGAACGAGCTATTGTGTCAGTTTGCCGCTAATGCGATCGGGCGGAAGGTTATAACGGGGCCTGTAGAAGCGACTGCTAGCGGCAACATTATCATGCAGGCTATCGGGACTGGTGAACTTGGGTCACTAGCCGAAGCGAGAAAGCTTGTTGGTAACTCATTTGAGCTTAAAGAATATTTGCCGCAGGATGCTGATTTGTGGGAAAAGCAATACAAAAAAATTGAAGATAAGATCAAACCATAGTCAGGTCAGACCTGAACCGAAAAGGCGAGCTTCGGCTCCAGTTCAGGCGATTATATTGTATGGCCATTTTGTGTACACTTTTGTTTGTAAAAGATTATTTAAAAAAAAATTGGAATAAAATATGCAGCGGATATCGGATATACCAGAAACGCAGGCAGCGGTTCAGTTGATCGGGCCTGACGAACTGACATTAAATACTGAAAAGACGAACCATTTGCCCGGGCCTTATCAGGTTCTTGCGAAGGTTGAAGCTGTCGGGCTTTGCTTTTCAGACCTTAAGCTTCTAAAGCAATTTCACGAGCACGCACGCAAAGGGCACATCGTATCAGGAATTGACGACAAGACCTTAAGCGAAATACCGTCTTATGTTCCCGATGACCAACTAACGGTGCCGGGCCATGAAGCAGTTGTGCGGGTTGTCGCAATGGGCGATAAGACAAAAGATGTGAAGGTTGGTTCAAGATACCTTATCCAGACGGACTACAGATGGCTGCCGACCGAAAATTCCAACGCATCGTTCGGTTACAATTTTGAAGGTGGTCTTCAGCAGTACGTTTTAATGGATCAGCGAGTGACAACATCGCCCGAAGGGGAATCATTGCTTATCCCGGCGTCTGAAGAGCTTTCGGCTTCGGCAGTTGCGCTGGTTGAGCCGTGGGCGTGTGTTGAGGATTCGTATGTCGCTCCGGAACGCTATGAGCTAAAGGCCGGCGGGAACATGCTGGTTCATTGTGCGGGTGATCTCGATGAAAAACTTTTTGTCGCTTTTCTGGCAAGATTCGGCAAGCCCGGCAAGGTGACTTTTATCGGCAGGGAGAACGGTCTGGGCGATCTGGATATTAGAACAGAATCTTTTGGTTCTGTTGAAGATGTTGCAGATATGTCTTTCGATGACGTTGTTTATTATGGCAACGATGCTAAGATCGTCGAGTCTATTTTTCCGAAGCTTGGGCCAAGAGGATTGCTGAATATTGTTCAATGCGGCGGTCGTTTTGAATGCGATGTTGTGTCACAGGTTGGCAGGGTGCATTACGGCGGTATCAGGATCGTCGGGACGACAGGGAGCAATCCGGCTGACTCGATGGAGTATATTCCGCACAATGGCGAGATAAGGCAGGGCGATGTTATCGATGTTGTCGGTGCCGCAGGGCCGATGGGTGTGATGCATGTGATCCGGAATATCTGCCAGGGTGTTAAGGATGTAACAGTCCTTGCGGGCGACCTTGATACGGAACGTATTGCAGCTCTTGACCGCATAACAATACCAATCGCTGCAAAGCATGATGTTGCTTACAGGTCATATAACCCTTCGAAGAATCCGCCGACCGAACCTGTGGATTACGTTGCGATCATGGTTCCGGTTCCACAGCTTGTTGCAGCTGCGGTAACTTCAGCGGCGCCGAAGGGGGTCATTAATATTTTCGCAGGAATTCCGGCAAACGTCTCGGCGGCAATTGATCTTAACGCCTATATCGAAAAGCAACTGTACTTCATCGGCACAAGCGGATCGGTGCTTGATGACATGAAGGCTGTGCTTGCGAAGGTGGAATCGTATTCGCTTGAGACGGATATTTCGGTCGCCGCTATCTGCGGTTTGGCCGCTTCGATCGAAGGCATCCGGGCTGTTGAGAACAGACTTATACCGGGTAAGATACTGGTCTATCCATCATCAGTTGATCTGCCGTTGATAACGCTGGATAAGCTTGGTGAGCATCTGCCCGAAGTAGCGGCGAAACTTAAAGACGGACTTTGGAACATAGAGGCTGAGAAAGCTCTTTTAGCACAGATAGAAAATTAATGGAGTAATACAAAATGCAGAAAGCATTGGCTGAACTTATTAAAATATCGAACTCGTTAGGAAAAGATCCGGCACTTGTACAGGCGGGCAGCGGAAATATATCGGTCAAATCCGATGACGGCGAACACATGTTTATCAAGGCGACGGGAACCGCTCTTAAGGATATGACTGTCAATGCCGGTTGGCGTCGAATGAATATGTCTGCTGCCATTTCTATAATTTTCGATCCTGCTCTTGCTAAGATGCCTGCTGATCTGCGTCAACAGCGGGTAAATGCGAGAATGCTTCTTGCGTGTGACGATGGACTTGACGGTGGGGCGGGGCCATCTATCGAGGCATTGCTCCATGCGATGTTTGAAAAGTTTACAGTGCATCTGCATCCCGATTCGGTTAGTGCGTTTGTTAATTCTGTCGAAGGAAAAAGCCGCATTGAAAAGCTCTATAAAGATGAAAAGTATCCACCACTTTGGATACCTTACGCAAATCCCGGGCTGGCTCTTGCCAAGACGATTTTAAAGCTGACAGCTGTCTATAAAAAGCAGTACAAAAAGGCTCCGACTGTGCTATTCCTTGAAAAGCATGGATTGCTGGTTACAGCCAAGACAGCGGCAGCGGCGGGACGCATTACACGTTCGGTCGCAAATCAGTGCGAGGCGAAACTGAAACAGTTCAAGGCAGGGAAGAAGCTTAATATCGATGCTGAAATTGTTACAGCGGCTAAACTTTCGATACGGAAAGCTTTCTTTGAAGCTACTGGCAAATACAATTCGGTCAGTTACTTTTGTGATGAAAAGATCGCAGCGTTTATGGCACTTAAGAACGCACCTGAGATGCTGAAGCCCGGTGCGCTTGCTCCTGATGAGCTTTGCTATGCTAATGGGCCGGCGTTATGGATTGAAAAGCCTGACGCGAAAAAAATTATGAAGAAGATCGCCGCGAAAATCAGCAGGGGGCTTAATCCTTATCTTGCTTATATCGTAAAAGGCGTCGGTCTTTTTGTGATCGGCCATGGTAGAACGGCTGAGACGATCCGTGAGATTACGCTGAGTTCGTTGTTTATACGAGCTAACGCATTTAAGATGGGCGGGATGCTGACACTGAGCAAATCGCAGCAGGACTATGTGAAAGTATTCGAAGGCGGTAAGAGCGAGTCATCCAGCGATGAACTTGCAGGGCGAATCTCAATCGTCACGGGGGGTGGGTCAGGTATAGGCAGGAGCCTTGCTGTGGGCCTTGCCCGTGCCGGAGCAACTGTTGCGATAGCGGATATTGATGTTGCGGCCGCTAATAAAACGGCGGAACAGATCATGGCTGATATCCCTAACGCTGCTGTGGTTGTGACTCCGTGTAATGTTACAAATGCTGACAGTGTCAAAGCTTCTTTCGATACACTGCTCGAAACATTTGGCGGGCTGGACATACTCGTAAACGCCGCTGGTGTCGCGCCGGCATATCCGCTGACCGACATCCCCGTCGATAAGTGGCGCTTTGCTATGGAAGTCAACCTTACCGGCTATTTCCTTATGGCTCAGCAGACCGCGTCGATCCTGCTGAAACAGGACATGGGCGGCTCGATGATAATGATAAGTTCAAAGTCCGGCCTGGAGGCGAGCAAAAACAACACGCCATACAACGCCTCAAAAGCGGGGCAGATACACATGGCAAGGGGATGGGCACTGGAACTCGGGCCGAACGGTATTCGTGTGAACAGCGTCTGCCCAGGCAACGTTTTCGAAGGCTCGAAGATATGGAACCCGAAATACATTGCACAATGCGCAAAGAAAAATGGGATCAAGCCTGAAGAGGTGATTCCATTCTATGTAAACAAAACCTGCCTAAGGCGTGAGATCAAGGGCCAGGATATTGCCGATGCGGTAGTGTTCCTCGCTTCGGACAGATCGCGGACAGTTACGGGCCAAACTATCGTCGCCGATTCAGGTCAGGTAATGGTACGCTGACAATTACACAGGAAACACGATGACAGAAAAATTAAATTCATTTGACTTTGCAGCTCGTAAAGATGCTTTGACTCAGTTGGCAGCACAGCAGGACAAGGTTGTGCCAACCGACAACATCAATATGCACTTTCATTCATTCTATTCTTATAATGCAGAATCTCTTTCGCCGACTGCTATCGCGTACCGTTCATACATGCAGGGTTTATATGCTGCGGGGCTTTGCGACTTTGATGTGCTTGATGGTTTGGAAGAGTTTCTTGTCGCTTCGGAAATGCTGGGGCTTCGGGCGACGGTGAATCTTGAGACGCGGGCGTTTCTTTCTGAGTATGCAGATAGGGACATCAACTCTCCGGGTGAACCGGGAGTAACTTATATTATGGGAGCGGGCTTTGCGAAAGTTCCGGCTGAAAACACTCCACAGGGGCAAACTCTTGGATTCTACAGACAAAAGGCCGCTGACAGAAACACCGATCTGATCGGACGCATAAACGCGAAACTTCCTGATATAGCGATTGACTATGCAGCAGATGTTCTGCCTTTAACACCGGCTGGAGGCGCGACAGAACGGCATATCATCAGTGCCTATCTCAATAAATCTTTGCAGGTGTTCGCTGACCAGGCTGATCTTGTCAAATTCTGGTCCGGCATTTTTTCGACAGATGCTGATAAGACGGTCGCACTGATCGGGGATCGAGCGAAGATGGAAGACAGTGTCCGCTCGAAACTGGCAAAGCGGGGCGGGTTTGGTTATGTTCAGCCATCGAAGAATACGTTTCCACCTGTTGAGGATTTTATTGACTGGGTACTTGCATGTGAGGCTGTTCCGTTGGTGACGTGGCTTGACGGGACGAGTGCGGGCGAAGCTGACGCGGAGGCGATGCTGGAATGTCTTGCAGCGAAAGGAGCGGGAGGGCTTAACATTATTCCGGATCGCAACTGGAACTATGCCGATGCTGAGACTGCTGCTGTCAAAATGGATCATCTCGAAAGAATGGTCACTGCCGCAGATGCTATGAACTTACCGATTAACATAGGCACCGAGATGAACAAGCCTGGGCTGCCGTTTGTTGACGATCTCGATTGTGCTGCGCTGGCACCTTTCAAGCAGACGTTTATAAAAGGCGCACAGGTTTTTGTGGGTCATTCGATCCTCGCGCGTTATGCTGACTTTTCGTATGTTAGCAAAAGCGCCCATGCTGAATTCGGAGCGGACACTAAGCAGAAGAATGACTTCTTTGCTTCTGTCGGAGCATTGCCGCCGCTTACAACAGCAATAGCCGATAAATACAGCGAAACCTCACCGCTGGCGGCTTACGTAAAGATATGCGATTCGGTGAAAGCGTCACGCTGGATCGTCTAGATGTTCGTAAATCAAATACAATAAAAGCCCTGCGATACAAACGTACTGCAGGGCTTTTTAATTTGTATAAGATATTCGGTTATATTGAATGCAGCGGGAAACCTTCCCATGCTTCGGCAGCTTCTCCGACTGCTTCGGCGAATGTTGGATGCGGATGGATCGTGTCAGCGATCTCCGCGATTGTCAATTCGTTTCGCATTGCAACAGCGACTTCCTGGATAACATCCGTAGCGTGCGGGCCTATTACGACAGCTCCGACTATCTCGCCATATTCCGCACCGGCGATCAGTTTAACCAGTCCATCCGTTTCACCGTACGCTTGTGCAATGCCGCTAGCCTTGTAAGAGAAGTTCGCAGTTTTGACGTCAAGATTTGCAGCCTTAGCCTCTTCTTCGCTTAGACCAACGCAAGCAACTTCCGGATGTGTATAGATGCCGGTGGGGACGACTTTCCTGTCGTCGCTTGCGGTGTTTCCTGTTGCGTTGTCGGCGGCAACAATACCCATTCTACTTGCGAGGTGAGCGTACTGCATCTTCTCTGCGACATCACCGATAGCGTAAATTCCTTCAATGTTTGTTTTGCACTGATCGTCGACCTTGATAATGCCGTCAGTCATTTCAATGCTAAGTTCTTCAAGGCCTATTCCATCGGTGTTTGGCCATCTTCCGATCGAAACGAGAACTTTGTCCGCCTTGATCTCGCTGCCGTCTTCGAGCTTTGCCAATGCCTGGTCGCCGCTGTCTTCGACAGAGACAAGTTTTGTGCCGGTAACTACTTTTACCTTACGTTTCTTCAGCGATTTTGTAACAGCTTTTACGATGTCACTGTCAAGGTTCGCTACAAGCGTATCGAGCATTTCAACAACAGTTGTCTTGATTCCGAGTTCTGCATATACGGTAGCGAATTCGCACCCGATCACGCCGCCTCCGAGAATGAGTACGCTCTTGGGCAGTTCGCTCGCTGTTGTTGCCTCGTCGGTTGTCATCAGCTTATCGCAGTCCCACGGCAGGAAACCCGGCTTAGCGGGTCTTGATCCGGTAGCGATTATGATCGAACCGGCCTCAATTTTCTCAACGCCTTTTTCGGTTTCGACATTTACAACATTCTTTGAAGTGATCTTGCCTTTGCCGAAAACGACATCGACTTTCCGTTTCTGCAAGAGGAAACCGACGCCGCCTGTTAGACCTTTAACGACCTTCTTGACGCGGTTCATAAACACGTTATCGTCAACTTCTGGTTTGCCGACTGTGATGCCGAAACCCTTGGCTTCTTTGGTTATCTGCCAGTTCAGTTCGCTTGCGTGCAGCATGGCTTTGGTCGGGATACATCCGACATTGAGGCATGTGCCGCCAAGATATTTCTGCTCGACACAGCAGACGCTTGCTCCCTGCATTGCTGCCCGAAGTGCGGCTACATATCCGCCCGGGCCTGCACCTAATACAACTACATCGTACTTTTTCATTTTATCTCCCAACACATTGTTCGTTAAACAAATGCTAATTTTAGTTTATATGAAAACTTTCGAATCCTGGTAGAACGTCGCCATGCCCTTTGATGTAAGTGGATGTTCGCAAACCTGTTCCAGCAGATTTGACGGAACCGTAAGTATATCGGCGCCAGCCAGCAGGCATTCGGTGATCTGCGAAAAGTTTCTGAAACTCGCCGCAAGGACCTGAGTATGAATATCATAGTTTGTAAAGATCGTTGATATTTCCTGTATCAGTCGTGGTCCGATATCTTTTCGCTCACCGCCCGACGCGACATACTCGCTGTTGGACACGTTCTGGTCGCCGTTGCTGTTTTTATGGTCCTCGATCCAATAGAGGCTGTTGCCGGATTTTCTTTCCGGATGATCGTTGCTGTATAGATAGTCGCCGAGCCTGCCGATAAACGGAGCCACAAAACAGGCGCCTGCGTTAGCCGCCCAAAGCGCCTGCGTCGAATTGAACACCAGCGTCGCGGCGCACCTAATGTCCTTTTCCCATAATCTTTTGATAACCTTCAAGCCGGTATACGCGTCGAAACAATCGTCCACAGCCTTATATCCGCCGACCGGAACCTTGATGACAACGTTGTCACCCCAGCCCGCAAACTCTATCGCCTGTGCAACCATTGCCTCTTCCGTTAGCTCGGTCAACTCCAGCAGTGTCGGATTCGGACATGTCATCGCTATCAGATCCTTTGCGATCTTAATTGCCTGGGCCTGATTAGTGGCGCCAGCCTTTTTGATAAGACTTGGGTTCGTCGTAACACCGCTTACGATTCCCGCGTCATACAAAGGCTTAATATCTTCAATGACCGCGGTGTCTGCAAAAATAAGTGGCCCGCGTGCAGATGGATGGGCAAGCTTCTTCGAAGCGGTTGGCCTTGACTCGTCCATGCGGATTCGCCTGGAATGGGTATTAGCCTTGGTCTGCAATATCTCAAACATCAGTACTTTCCTTCTTACTATAATCTTATTAATTACAATATACGATCTCGACACCGTTATCTTCCAGTGCCGACTGATCCTCTTTGGTTACCTTCTTTTCGGTTATCAGAACACCGATCTGTTCTGTTCGCAGCACCCGGTTCAGTGCCTTCTTGCCGAACTTGCTCGAATCTATCAGCAGATATACCCTGTCGGCTCGTTGAGCTGCATAACGTTTTGTGTACCCGTTAAACGCGGCGTTTTCATAAGTGCCCTCAGCCGGTATCAACGCGGTACTTGACAGGAATGCCTTATTGATGTGGAAAGATTCCGCGTATGAATCTGGATAGGCGCCTACGAACGAATATGTTTCAGCATCCATTATCCCGCCAAGCCCGATCAGCCTGATGTTGTTTGCCTGGGCAAGCTCAAGCGATATGAGCACAGAGTTTGTCACGACTGTTATCTCAGGGTTAAGTTGAGCAAGATTCTTCGCAAGCCAGTGGATCGTACTTGATCCGTCAAGAAATATCGAATCGCCCGGTTCGATGAACTGCATTGCTTTGTCAGCGATCATTTCTTTTTCCACAGGGTTGAGCTGGATACGGTTTGGCAGTTGGGTCTCGCGAAATTGCTTGGGTGATTCGATCCGCTGGGCACCTCCCTTGACCCGCACCAGCAGATGGGCCTTGCCCAGATAATCAACGTCACGCCGTATCGTAAACGGCGACACAGAGTACATCTCAGCCAGTTCGTCGAACGAAGCGATGCCAACTTTATTGACATGTTCAACTATTTTTTGCTGTCTTTGTCTCATCATAGGCGGTTACCTGCGATTAGAAATTAGTTAAATCAATAGCCAAAAATGACTTGCGCAAATAAAATACAAGCCTGATTGACGATCCAGACAATAATTATATGTCATTTACATGAAAATTGCAACTGACTAATTGTAATATTCTTGACAAAAATAGCATATTCTTTACATGTCTTTGACGTGCAAAATCCACAAAAAAAGCCCGAAGTTATGAGCTTCGGGCCTTGGGATTTGATACTATTGACTTATTAGTGGTGTGCGTGTTCTTCTTCTTTGGCCTTCTTGAATGCTGCTATAACCTGCTGCTGAACGTTTGGCGGGGTTGGTTCATAGTGGCTCAACTCCATAGAATAGCTGCCCTGACCGCCTGTAACACTCTTAAGCTGGCTGTTGTACTGGGTGATCTCAGACAAGGGAACCTGGGCCTTGATGATCATCATACTGCCTGGCAGAACTTCCTGGCCGTGAACGCGGCCTCTGCGTGAAGAGAGGTCGCCGGTGATGTCACCAACATGATCAGCAGGTATTGTAACTTCGATCTCAACGATAGGTTCGAGAAGTGACGGTTTTGCCTTCATTACCGCATCAATAAAAGCGCCTTTGCCAGCAGCACGGAACGCGACTTCCTTCGAGTCAACTGCGTGATGTTTGCCATCGTAGACTGATACTTTAACATCCTGCAATGGATAACCAGCCAGAACACCGTGGGCCATTACGTCATTAATGCCCTTGGCGATTGGTGCTTCGAACTGGCCGGGAATTGAGCCTCCGAAGATGTCCCATGAATACTGCATTGGCGGATCGGAGTCACGTTCACCGGGTTCTACGCGAAGATAAACTTCACCAAACTGACCTGCGCCACCACTTTGTTTCTTATGTCTGTAATGCCCGTCAGCCTTGCCAGTGATCGTTTCACGGTAGGGTATCTTGGGCTGCTTTGTGTTTACTGAGACTTTATATCGTTTTTCCATCTTTGAAAGCATAACGCGAAGATGGAGATCGCCAAGTCCACTGATCACTCTTTCCTTTGTCTGCGAGTCCATTCCAACCGTAAAGCATACATCTTCTTCTGAAAGCTTTTCAAGTGCGGAAGTGATCTTTGCCTCGTCTCCTCGTGATGCAGGCTCTAGTGCGAGCGAGAACATAGGTTTTGGGAACGGAGGCATATAGAAAGTACCAGCCAAAGTTCCGTCATGCACGAGATCGCCAACCTCAAGCTCTTCGAGCTTAGCAAGGGAAACTATGTCACCTGCAAATCCCGTATCAACTTCGGTTTGTTCGATACCCTGCATCTTAATGGGATGACCAATACGAATGCCTTTTTTGGCGTTATTGACATGGATGGTTGCACCACTGGCAAGTTTACCACTGAACAGTTTGATCGATGCCATCTTCATGTTTGAACGCGGATCGAAACCTACACGGAAGACCTGACCTGCCAGCGGACCATTTTCGTCAACTGCGATCTCTGTCTCATTTTCGCCGTCTATAAGGATTGGAGGCTTTGCAGCAACAGGTGATGGAATTGCTTCTTCGATAATGTCCAGAAGTTCGGCGATACCTGCTTCCGTTCGAGCGTTGGTAAATACGATTGGAACCACAGTGCCAGACATCGTAGCTTTGACGAATACTTCTGCGATCTTCTCGTGCGATATTTCTTCGCCTCCAAGATAGCTTTCCATAACTTCGTCATCTGCCTCGATAACGCTTTCGATCAGCTCAGTGTTAGCGGCAGAGACATCCATTACAGGTGAATCGCCGCTGCTGTTTGAAACGCAGTCGATTACCGATGTCTTGTCTGCGTTTGGAAGATTTGCGCATCGGCATTGCGATCCGAATGTTTCCTGAATAGAGCCAACCAGTTCTGTCAGATCGACATTTTCGCTGTCCATCTTATTGATTACGATGATCCTGGGCTTGCCTGCTTTTTCCGCTGCTGCATAAAGCTTACGGGTATTGACCTCGATTCCCGATGATGCACCGATAACGATCACGGCCCCTTCGCCAGCCGGAATTGACTGAAGGGCAGCACCGATAAAGTCGGGATAACCTGGAGTGTCAACCATGTTGATCGTTTTGCCCTTGTACTCGGCGAAAGCAAGAGCGGAATGGATCGAATTGCCGCGCTGCTTTTCTTCTTCATCGTAATCGCATACCGTCGAACCGTCATCAATCGTACCCAGCCGATTCGTTTTGCCGGTTTTGTGCAGTATCGCCTCAACAAGTGATGTCTTGCCGCAACCACCATGTCCCAGAAAAACGATATTCCGAATGTCATTTATACTTGCCACGTCAAAAGACCTCCCGAAAAAAAATTCTATGCTCTAACTGATTAAAACGTAGGATTCTAATACAATCGGACCTGTCGGGCAAGTAAAAACGTACAATTAAAGCAAAAGAATTGCCCCCCAAAGTGCTGATTTAGGCGATTATTGGTTATGAAATCAAAAAAACTTCCCTGTTGACTTCATAAACGTTGGCATGGTCTGCTGCTTTCGATCGATCCCGAACAAACATAAATAACTGTCCGATAATATTTTTTTGCTGTTCTTGAGTACATCAACCATGTTTCAAATTAAGACTTCCGTGGCAATTGTCGATAACGGTATAGCAATGCAATCGTGTTTGTACGCTATTTGTGTTAGAACGTGGTTGGTGTCGGTAATATAATTAATAAACATTGATTTTTGTCTGTTTTAAGGGATTTAGTATGCAGAAGGTAAGAACCTTCACAGTTAAGCCATCACTGCCGGAGTCTTTGGAAGATTTAAAAGAAATTGCGCAAAATATGTTCTGGTCATGGAATTCTGAATTTGCCGAGATTTTCAGACGTGTGGACTATGACCTCTGGCAGCAGTCAGTGCATAATCCGGTAAAGGTTATCGGCACGGTCTCACAAGCCAGGCTCGAGGATCTTGCTAGGAATGACGGCTTCATATATCAGCTTCAACAGGCAAAGAAGAAGATGACCGAGTCGCTCGAATCGCCCACATGGTACGACAGGGTCTATGATAAATCTCCAAAACCGGTAATCGCTTATTTTAGCGCTGAATTCGGAATACACGAGTCCTTGCCAATATATTCAGGCGGACTTGGTATGCTCGCCGGTGATCATCTAAAAAGCGCCTCTGATCTCGGTGTTCCTCTGATCGGCATTGGAATGATGTACCAGAAGGGATATTTCCGTCAGTACCTAAACACTGATGGCTGGCAGCAGGAAAGATACATCGAGAACGATTTCCATAACATGCCCGTAGAACTTATTCGAGATAAGAGCAGCAGGCCTCTGACAGTAGACATAGCCTTCCCGAACCGCAATGTTGCTGCCCAGGTATGGCTGGCAAGAGTTGGGCGGGTACACCTGTATCTGCTCGATACGAATGTTCCCAAAAACTCACCTGAGGACAGGCTGCTTACCGAATCTCTTTACGGAGGCGGTACGGAAATGCGAATTTGCCAGGAGATCATATTAGGTATCGGCGGCCTCCATGCGCTGGCTGCTATGGGCATTGAGCCGACTGTTTGTCATATGAACGAAGGACACGCGGCATTTATGGCTCTGGAAAGGGTCAAGAGACTGCGTAACGAAAAAAGTATGACCTTCGATGAAGCTGTCGAAGCCGCAAAATCAAGCAACATCTTCACCGTACATACACCTGTAGCCGCAGGGAATGATGAATTTACTGTTTCGCTGATGGACAAATATTTTGGACATTACTATGGGGAACTCGGCATCAACAGGAAGCAGTTCCTTGGTTTGGGCAGGTTGAATCCCGAAGATGAGGCAGAAACTTTCAAAATGCCCGTACTGGCCATCAGAATGAGTTCATACCGTAATGGTGTCAGCCATCTACATGGTGAGGTTTCGAGAAAAATATGGTGCAATCTCTGGCCGGACCTTCCAGTCAGCGAAGTGCCGATACAGTCAATAACCAATGGCGTTCATGCAAAAACATGGCTTAGCGGCGAATTGAATCTGCTTTATGAAAGATACCTTGGAGCAAACTGGCACGACGAAGTCATAGATAAATCAGTCTGGCACAACATAGAACAGGTTCCAGACGAAGAACTTTGGAGAATTCACCAAAGATGCAAAGAAAGATTAGTTGGCTTCGCCAGAAAACGACTTAAAAGACAGCTTATGAGACGCGGAGCGTATCATACTGAGCTGGGCTGGGCAGAGGAAATACTCGACCCGGAAGCACTGACCATTGGTTTCGCCAGAAGGTTCGCGACATACAAACGCGGTTCGCTGCTGCTAAGAGAACCAAAACGTCTCGTAAACCTGCTCACAAACTCTGATAGGCCCGTACAGTTCGTCTTTGCTGGCAAGGCCCATCCAAGAGACAGCGAGGGAAAAGAGATCATTCGCCAGATCACTCATTTCGCAAAACAGTACGGTATTCAGAAGCGATTTGTCTTCCTTGAAGATTACGACATGGATATCGCACGCTATCTTGTTCAGGGTGTAGATGTATGGCTCAATAATCCGAGACGTCCGATGGAAGCCAGCGGAACAAGCGGTATGAAAGCGGCTATAAACGGTGTTCTCAATATGAGCACACTGGACGGATGGTGGTGCGAAGGCTACATCCCCGAAGGCGGCTGGATCATCGGGTCAGGTGAAGAGTACGAAGATCTCGAATATCAGGACGTCGTAGAATCGCAGGCAATCTATAATCTGCTCGAAAACGAGATCGTTCCGTTGTTCTACACAAGATCGTCAGACAGATTGCCTAGAGCATGGATCAGACGGATGAAGAATACCGTTAAATGGTGTGCCCCAAGATTCAACACCAGCAGAATGGTTGCAGAATACACAAGAAAGTTCTATAACCCCGCTGCCCAACGCTGGAGATACCTCACAGCTTCTGCCATGGCCAGGGTAAGGGCACTGTCGATGTGGAAATCGGATGTCAAAAACGCATGGTCGGATCTGGCCATAGAAGATGTCGATGTGCAGATTGACGATGGCAAGAATGTTTCCCACCTCAGTGTTAAACATCCCCAGCTTCAGGTTGGTTCGCAATTAAGGGTTTCGGCCCTTGTCAAACTTGGAAGACTGAAACCCGAAGATATTGCCGTAGAGATATACCACGGGATAGTCGATTCCGCCGGTGACATCCAGGCTGGTGAAGTCTCACGAATGGACTTTCAGGGAGTCGAAGATGACACGAACCTGGCAAAGTTCGCTGGAACAATTCCATGCAGAATGTCAGGTCAGCACGGATTTGCACTGAGGGTATTGCCGATGCACGAAGACCTCTTAGAGCCTTACGAGCCGGGAATGATACTCTGGGAATCGGCAAAAAGCTAAGATGATAGTGGTTTTTGAATAATGAAATAAAACGAGGTGTTGATCTTTATCAACCCTCGTTTTCTTTTTGGCTTATCATATCGTATACATCGGCAGCGGAATTCGTTTTCGCAAGCTTGTCCTTAAACTCATTATCAAGCATCAAACGGCTAATTCTGGCTAGTGCCTGAATATGAGGTCCTGTACGGTCCACAGGAGAAGCCAAAAGGCAAATAATTGAAACCGGCTTATTGTCAATGCTGTCAAAATCAATTGTCGCGGGCGCAATTCCTATCGCCATTACAAGCTCATCTACCCCGGTGCATTTGCCGTGAGGGATCGCTATGCCCGACCCAATGCCGGTGCTGCGGGTCTCTTCACGCATAAGGACCGATTCAAGTACCATGTCACGGTCCTTGAGTTGGCCGCTTGCCGCCAGAAGATCGACTAGCTCCGTTATTACCGCCTCTTTATCAGTTCCCGTAAGCGGGGCCTTAATACACGTTGGCTGAAGTATTTGTGTCAGGATCATCTCTTTTTCCGATACATTCTATATGTTCTACTGTTCGTTAACGAAGCCAGAAACTATACACCTTCGGCATATTCAATGCAATATATTTCGCAATACATTTTTAGAACGTGTCCAAATGTTATTGAAACGAACAATAGTTAATATCACATATTCCTGATGCGCAAAAGCAATTTACGGCTGAAAATGAAGCAGTTTCCTGGTCAGCTTATAGATCACAACGCGGTTTTCAAGCAGTTGCGGCACATAAAGCAGGTTATTGACCCGGTCATACCCAACATCAGCCGGACTGGTCAGTTCAGCCAATTGGCGTACCGTCTTACGGTCAGCTGATATCCAGCAAAGCTGATTGCCTTTAAAATCAGTGACGATAAAGCTATTGTCCCCAAGTACTTCTATGCTGTCCAGTGCCGTAAAATGACTTGCCAGCCCAAAAGCGGCAGGCTCTTTTACTCCAGTCGGGTCAAGCTCGTAAACTTCATGGAGATCCCAACTGACCGCAAATACCTTACCCTGATAGCATGTTATCCCGTTAATGCTTGCCGGAGCGGGTATCTGGCGGATGCTGCCGTCTGCCGATATGCAGAAAACTTTACCCGTTTCAGTATCCGTTGCCCATACGCTCTTGCCGTCAGTGGCAAGGTCGTTTAGTTTTTTTGCACCTTCAATCGTTATCACGCCAACCTCTCCCGGTTCATCGAGTGAGATGTATTTAATTTTTGTGTTGTCGTTGAAGTATAGTTTTCTGCCCAGAATACACATGCCTTTGGGATCGTGGATCGGGGTTGTAGCCGTAGATTTGAGCCATTTCAGTTTTTTGATCGTACCATCCGGTTTAACCTGGGAGATGAAGCCATTGTTGTCATCTACCCAGAAACTTTCATCAGGAGTGACAACATTGGAAACATAAAGATTTCCGTTTGCCTTGTCGATTGCCACGCACTCCGGCAGGTCAAGCCCCTCAATGACAGCAATTTGCTCAATTTTCCATACAGACTCCCATGCCCCGGGGACAGTACCATTATCGCTTTCGCTTTCGCTGCATCCCGTAACCAACAAGACTGATCCTGCGATAATTGCTGCTAAAGTTAATATTGAATTCCGCATAGTAATATCTCCAAATAACCTTTTTTGCTTTCAATGTTAACTTGCTCTAACAATAACATAAACACTTCCTAAATTAATAGCAAGTATTTCATAAAAACAGGGCACCGACAATAATGCCGATGCCCTTACAAATTTTCAGGACCTGTCAGGTCCGTTCCCGTTCCCCGAAGCCACAAATTCAATCCTGCTCAGGCAGGAAGTTCAATACCTGTTGAACGTTGTTTATGCAGATGCCTTGACATGTTTTCTTCCTGTGGCCTGTTTCTTACGCTGATTGATAGTTCGCTCAGGCTGTTTTAGTTCGGACTCATTACAAGACGCAACCCGGACAGCCTCGCTTGCTGTTGCCGCGTAACAGTCAGCTCCAATCTCTTCCCACAGGCCATCGGCACGATCAAATATTCCGCCTGATACCAGGATACGCATTTCAGGAAATGCGTTGACTTTCTTTATAGTATCGATCAGCCTGCGTGTCTGCGGTGCTCTTTGGGCATTTATGCCGTACAGCAGAAGGGCATCAGGCTTAAAACTGTGTACAAAACCCATAATGTCATCGTCACTGACCGTGCCGCCAAGAAATCTGACATCCCAACCGCTGCTTTCAAAAAGGTCGGCCATCATTTGGCCGCCAAGCTCGCCCTGCTCGGAGCTTTCGCTGCAAATTACGACCCTTTTGGATACTTTAGGCTTACGCGGAAGCTTGTTCTGGAGTTGATCGACGATAGTGCGGTTGATCCTTGTCGCGAATGCTTCCTGTGCTGAGTCGATTATATCCTTTCGGTAAAGGCCATCGATCTCGACCATTACCGGCCAGATTACGTCCATGTATACGCTGTTAGCTGGAACGCCGCTTTGAAGTGCCTCTTCGATCACTGTTCGGCACTGGCTTCTGTCTCCATTAAGCAATGCGTCAAGATAACGTTCTAATACATTTTTGTTCAACATAGCTTCATCTCCAAATAGTTATTTGTCAGGCTTTAAATGTTTACCAAAACTTCCCAATTGTCTATAATTTACTTTGTGCATGTTAATCTGGGCAAGATAAGCAATAAGCACAAATTAGCTATCGGGAGTAGCTAAACTTTTTCTTTAGTTAATCTGGGCAATTTAGGTAATTTACAGGAACGGGTCTTGCTGTGGCATAAATTCAGTAAGTATCTATTTGGCAAGGTTTTATGCCTGCCACGACTTTTCCAGGCCCATAATAATTGCTTCTATCAATAAGGTATGTTTGTGTATTTTTTCGATTTTGTTGCCAATAAGCTCAATAAAAAGATCATTTTGCCAATCTCGACATGCATTTTTCATACATCAAATTTAAAAAGCCGATAGCCTAGTAGGCGTTCGTTTGCAGGATTCTGTATGTTATACTTAAATTTGCCCGTAGAACGGTTGACCGGCAGGGCGGAATATAAATTATGATCGAGAGCATCGGCCGAAATACAATTGGGTTGATCAATGGCGTTGGAATGTTCGGTAGATTTTCAGCCAGAACAGTCGCAACCTCATGCGCAAGCCTGCTCCAGCCAAAAACATATCCGCTTATTTGGTTACAGATGTACAACATTGGTGTCAAAAGCGTAGGTGTCGTAATGGTCACCGGAGCCTTCGTTGGAATGATCCTGGCGATACAGGGATACGACCAACTCCACAGCATGGGTCTTGAAGAGCGGATGGGTTTATTGATAAACATCTCAGTCGTCAAAGAACTTGGCCCGGTACTTGTCGCGGTCATGCTTGCCGGCCGCGTCGGCGGGGCACTTACTGCCGAATTGGGCACAATGAACGTAACCGAGCAGATCGCCGCTGTAGAGAGCATGGGTACCGATCCTGTTAAATATCTGGTAGCTCCCAGGGTAATTGCCTGTCTATTGCTCACTCCGGTTCTTATAGTATACGCGGACATGCTCGGAATACTGGGAGGCTACTTTGAAGGCGTCATTCAACATAAGATTAACAGTGCCGCATACTGGAACTACAGTGCCCATGGTGTGGAACTGTGGGATATTGGTGTCGGGCTTACAAAGGGTTTTTTCTTCGGCGCCGCAATCGCGACGATCGGATGCTACAAAGGTTTCAACTGCAAAGAAGGCGCCCAGGGAGTCGGTCAGGCATGTACTGAAGCTTTCGTAGCAAGTTTCATTGCCATTCTCGCGATAAACTATACTTTCGTTGTCGTTGCAAAGGCAATATATGACACTTTCTGGATCGGTGAGTCTCTGCTTTAAAAAGGATACCGCAATTGGAGTCTGATAATAATATTCCTGTTATATCCGTAAAGGAACTCGTTAAGAGATTCGGCTCGCGGCTTGTGCTCGACGGCATTTCTATCGACATAGAAAAAGGTAAAACAACTGCCATAATCGGTCCCTCAGGCTGCGGCAAGACAGTTCTGATGAAACACATGATCGCTCTGGAAAGGCCTACATCAGGCAGCGTTTACTTCAAGGATCACCGGATCGATAACCTCAGTCAGAAACAACTGGCAGGTATTCGAGCCAACTACGGCTTCCTCTTTCAGGGCGGTGCTCTTTTCGACAGTCTGACCGTATTTGAAAACATAATTTTTCCCATACGCCAGCGGCGGAAAATAAAGAACTTCAAAGAGATCGAAGAACTGGTCAAAAGCAAACTCGCGTTGGTCGGTCTGGACGGTTTTCAGACCCAGTACCCTGCAAATCTGTCAGGAGGGCAGAAGAAACGCGTTGCGCTGGCTCGTGCCATCGCGCTGGACCCAAAGGTCATATTATATGACGAGCCTACAACGGGCCTTGATCCGCTGCGTTCGGATATTATCAACGAACTGATCCTCAAGCTCCAGCGTGAACTGTCTGTAACAAGCATCGTAGTAACTCACGACATGAACAGCGCATTTAAGATCGCTGACCGTATATTGATGCTCCATGAGGGCAAAATCATCGCTGACGGCGATGCCGACTATATCCGCTCGCACCCAGACAGCATTGTACAGCAGTTCATCAAAGGGACCGTTGGCGAAGCTGAACTGGCCGCGTTAAGGCAAGCCGGGACAAGAACAAGGACATAATTATTATCGTAACATTTTAAATGACAGTTTCCTTTCCCCTGCATTTTGTGGTATAGTACACATACCCAAAGCGGAAAGGACATAAAATGACATTACAGCGTCATCTAAAACCAGCCTTATTTGCTCAGTCAATTCCGGACATGAAACAGCGTTGCGATCTCTGCAACTTTCACTGCATAATCCCCAACGGGCAAAAAGGCCATTGCGGTGTGCGTCAGAATATCAACGGCACACTCTTGTCGCTAAACTACGATCGTATTTGTTCCGCTGCTGCCGACCCTATCGAGAAGAAGCCGCTCTTCCACTTTCAGCCTGGCTCGCATACATGGTCCATTGCCGCGCCTGGCTGCAATTTCCGCTGTTCGTTCTGCCAGAACTGGAACATAAGCCAGTCCCAAATCGAATACGGTACTATAGAAGGTACTCCGATTTCGCCGGACCGGACCGTCGCTGCCGCAGTCAACTCGGGCTGTTCGTCAATAGCATATACCTACACGGAGCCGACGGTTTTTTTTGAGCTTTGCGATGACACGGCTCGACTTGCAAAGCAGGCCGGACTGAAAAATGTTTTTGTCAGCAACGGCTACATGACGACAAGAGTAATTGATTACGCTAAACAGTGGCTTGACGCGATAAACATCGACCTCAAGGCATTCTCACAGGATTTCTACCGCGACTATTGCTCCGCTCAGATGACTCCTGTCCTGAACACCATCCGCCACATCGCAAAATACACCGGAATATGGCTTGAGATAACGACACTGGTAATACCCGGCTTGAACGATTCCGATGCCGAATTAAAAGCGATAGCAGAATTTATCGCCGACAACGCTTCTCCGGACACACCCTGGCACGTCAGCCGATACTATCCCGCCTACCATCTTGATGCTGTTGCAACGCCTGCAGAAACACTTCACCGTGCTATTGAGATCGGTAAAAAGGCAGGTCTAAATTATATCTACGTCGGCAATCTGCCGCACTCGAACGCCGAATCGACAATATGCCCGAACTGCAAACATCTCCTCATCGAAAGGGCCGGTTACCACATCATCAGCAACAACATAAAAAACGAAGCCTGTCCAAACTGCAAAACTAATATCCCGGGAACAGGCATGTAAGCATTATCTGAACTACTTATTTTCCTGTCGCTACTGACCATTTAGCCTGACAAACAAAAACACCATGCCGATAATCAATATAAATATTATCAACCATAAAAAGCATCGATCATTGCGGCGTTTAATTTCTGAGCTGCCCAGTTTTTTTCTAAGGTTTTCCAGTCCTTCAATGATTTCTTTGTTGGTGTTCGCCAGCGTATGGTTGGTTTTGATCTGTACTTTGAGTTTGCTCAGCAGTTCTGCTTTTTTAGCATTTATTCTATTCTGTATTTCATAAGCTGCGTCAATCCTTTCATTGATTAAAGCAATTGAGATATCGGCCGCATTCTTACAGTTTGAAAGCATGCTTTGGTAATCGAGGTAAAAAATATGTGGTAGATTTCTTATGTCTTTATGTTTTTGTTTCAAAACTTTTTCAAGTATGTCGGATGCTTTCTTCCAGATTTCTTCGTCGATCAATAAATTTCGAGAATATGCTGCCAGTATCATATTTGGAGAAAGTTTAAGCTCGTGTTTGTCCTTGTCTCTGACCAGAAACCATAACATACCCGCCATTTGAGTATCAAGCAATACTTCCGGGATGCTGTTATTGTTACTGTTCATGTCGAGACGATTAAAGTCGGCAAGTTTTCTGTCTGATGTCAGGAAAATAGCGACAGGATTATAGATTGTAATATCTTCATCACCACGAAGTTTTTTTACTTTACTGATAGCTGAAAAGTCATGAATTTTTCCAAAAGCAAGGCTCTCTTCCGGATAATCTTTTCTTTGCTCAAAGTTTTTACCATAGATAGCCAGCATTTTCCTGATTTCCGGGTCATCGGGAAGATTTCCGCTTTCGACTTTGATTTCAGTTTGAAAGACGTTGATCATCATTTCCTGTTCCAGGATTTCTTCGATATCTTCTGCCTTTGCGCGAGCCTCGGCTCTACTTGAAAACTTTCCCCAGACACTGTCAGGGGATTTCATCTTTGCTTCCTCCGGTGTAAAACTGAGCAGTACCGCACGTATTTGCTGAAGTGTAAAGTCGAAAATATAAAGATCAAAATTGAAGAAATTCAAGAGGTCCAGTAATTCTTTTGCCGCTTCGTATTCACTTTCTGAGTGCAGTTTAAACAGCGAGAAGATCACATTGGTGTCTATGAATATTTTACAGTTCCTGTATTTATCCAGATCGATGTTTTTAAGGTCCGTCCACATAATTGCTTCGGCAATTATTGCGCCTTTGGCCATTTCCAGAAAGGTTAGCAGGTGGATGTCGGCTTTTTCTTTTTCAAGTTTTCCCTTTATGTAGTCATAAAGGAGGCCGTCTCCCTTTGTTTCAACTGTAACGTGCGTCATATCCTTTATTGCCGTTGAATGAAGCTGCAAAGGAATCGTACTGCGGTCAATGAAGGATAATATGATGCTTATTACTCGTTTATCAGGCGATGGGACGAAACCATTATCAATAAAATACTGGTTAACGTCTTTGATCATTTCCTGTATTCTTATATCAACGTCTTTTACGCTATCCATGAAATGGTTTTGGATTTTCGATTTGATTTGATACAACTGTTTGGCTTCATCGTATTCCACGAAATCAATTTCTATTGACCTGTCGAGCAGAGTCTTAAGCGTTAATTCAGGCATTGAATAAATCGAGTCCATCCTGCTTTTGATGTGCAGCATTGTCGCTTTGCCATCGGATGGAAATGCCTGAAGTACCAGCGGAATAAAACAATCTTTTAAGCTGTGAAAATCACTCTCATTCCCGTACATTGCCATCAGCATTGAATATGCTGAAGCTCTTTTTAAATCTTCCATATTTGCCTCCACTGATAGCTGAATATGTGTTAAATACGATCACGCTATTTTCCTTCTAAGCTGTCGAAGGACCAATATCAAGCCGAACCAATGATCGAGTGACAGCAGTATGGCACTGTGGCCGAAAATTTATGTATTCAGATGCTGCCGGGAAAGATGCGTTTGCGACTTGTGGTTTTTTTCTGCTTGCCTGAACAGCTCTGTACCACTAAAATCTACCACTATGAAAATAATCGCTGACACAAATATACCTTTCGTCAAGGAATGCTTATCTTCCATAGGCGATGTAACCACCATCGGCGGCCGTCAGATCACCGCTGAAGTGGTCAAAGAAGCTGACATTCTGCTTGTTCGTTCCATTACCAGGGTAGACGAGCCTCTGCTTGGGGAAAGTTCAGTCAAATTTGCCGCCACAGCCACTATAGGCATCGACCACATTGACCAGCAGTATCTCGCCGCCAACAACATCGGTTTTGCCTATGCCCCTGGTTCCAACGCTAATTCCGTCGCTGAATACATTGTCGCGGCACTGCTGGCGCTGGCAAAAAAGCACCGTTTCACTCTTGCAGGCAAATCGATAGGAATCGTTGGCGTTGGCAATGTCGGCTCAAAGGTTGAGGCAAAATGCAGGGCACTTGGTATGAATGTCCTGCTCAACGACCCGCCGCTTGCCCGTAAGACCAGCGATCTTAAGTATCTCCCTTTGTCCGATCTTTATGACTGCGATTTCATCACAATGCATACGCCATTGACACGCGATGGTCAGGATAAGACGTATCATCTGGCGGGAACGGAATTTTTCAGCTCGCTCAAGCCCGGCACATTCTTTCTGAATTCATCCAGAGGCCCGGTTGCCGATACAAAAGCAGTAACCGAGGCTCTTGCCTCCAAACGGCTTGCAGGAATAGTACTGGACGTTTGGGAGAACGAGCCTGATATTGATCCTCACCTCCTGCTAAAAGCCGAACTGTCAACGCCTCATGTTGCAGGCTACTCATACGATGGCAAGGTTGCCGGCATGATAATGATCTACAAAGCCGCATGTGAGCATTTCGGGCTGACCCCATCGTATACAGCTGAAGATTTTTTACCGGCACCAGCCATCCCGGCAATTGAGATCGATCCAGACTCGGCACCTGGGCAAACCATAATCCACGATACCGTCCAGCAAATATATACCATTAACCGTGATGACTTCAATACCCGTGAGATACTGCTCCAGCCGCCGGACCAACGTGGAGCGTTTTTCGATCAGCTTCGCAAAGAATACCCTGTTCGGCGTGAGTTCCAAAACACAAATATTACCGGCACAGCTGCTGATTCTGATCTTGGCCGCACGCTCTCTGGACTGGGTTTCAAATTATAGAGGTGTATCAAATGTCTCAAGACAATATCCTCACATGGCCATTGGGAACAGTTGACTTTACGCAGGGCTGCATCGTCATGGGCATACTCAATGTTACGCCTGACTCGTTCAGCGATGGGGGCAGGTACGCTGAAACCGAAATAGCTGTTAAACACGGTCTGCAGATGATCGCTGACGGTGCCGCGATAATTGACATCGGCCCGGAATCCACGCGTCCCGGTGCAGAACCGGTTTCTGTTGATACTCAGATCCGCCGTGCAATACCGGTTATAGAATCTCTTGCCAAACAGACCTCGATTCCGATAAGCATTGATACTCGTGATCATGATGTTGCCGTGGCCGCCGTCAAAGCTGGCGCTTCTATCATAAACAACGTTACCGGTTTTGCCGATGATCGCTTATGTGCCCTTGCCGCAGAAACCGGGTCTTTGGCGGTGGTAATGCACATGCAGGGCACACCCGGTACAATGCAAAAAACACCGGAATATAAAGACGTTGTTGCCGAAGTACTTGGTTTTCTGACCGAACGAGGTAAAAAACTGGAATCATTCGGCGTTCCTTCAGATCGCATCATTATCGATCCCGGCATCGGATTCGGCAAAACATTCGCCCATAACCTGCAATTATTGAACAGTCTTGAGCGTTTCATCGCTAGCGGCTACCGTTTGTTGGCCGGTACGAGCAGAAAAAGATTCATCGGTCAGATAACGGGCAAAGAAACACCGGCTGACAGAGCATTCGGCACAGCCGCCGCCGTTGCAATTTCCGCGATGAAAGGCGCCGATATCGTCCGTGTGCATGATGTGCCGGAAATGGTGGACGTTGTTAAGGTTACCAACGCGATTATCAGGAAATGATGGCTGGATCAATGAGGAAGTATGAGATGATAATGGAGAAAAAGGTTTCTGACACCTCCTATGAAGCCAGATTTGTATGAAAAGTGCGCGTTGGAGGTTCGGTAAGTTATTGTAGGTAAAAAGATTGGACCACGCATAAAGTGCATTTATTTATGCGGATCGGTGTAATAGGAAATTTTTATTTACTTTTGTTTTTTTTCGACACATTTTTCCTGCAAAGCGCAAACTATACTATGAAGGCTTACTCATCGATGAACTTTGCTCATTAAAAATTATGGACAGGAAAACACACAACCAAATAGCAGCCGGACTTAAAAACGGCAATCAAGACGCTTGGCTGGCATTGTATAGCGCCTATGCAGACTCGATCTGGCGAAACACCTCTCGAGTGATGGGAGATGCTTCCGCAGTCGGGGATATCGTCCAGGAAACATTTCTGGCCGCAGCTCGTTCAGCGCGAACGTATGACGATCGCCGCGGATCACTGTGGGTATGGCTATGGACAATTGCCCGTCGGCAGATTGCTTTGTATTATCGCAAGCAAAAACCGACTGTTAGTCTCGATCAGGCTTGCCAGTGGTGGCATTCGCTTGATGGGCTTAAAAGTGACATTATTGACCAGATGGCCGCACCGACATCGATACTGGAAACAAAAGAAATGGCCGAACTTGTGCGACGCACTTTAGCCCAGCTTCCGGTTGAGTATGAAACGCTGCTATTGACAAAATATGTGGATCAGTTGCCTGTAAAAGAAATCGCCAAACAGCTGCATTGCTCGGCTGTGGCCGTTCGTTCGAAACTGGCCCGGGCAAGGAAAACCTTCAAATGTGAGTTTGCAAAAATAACACAAAACGTTCCCCCCAGCGGGAGTTAGAACCATGAAACCAAAAGACAAAAACTCAATATCCCAAAGCCAGTCACTGCTCAAAACGGTCGATGTTGACAGCAACATTGACCAGGCATTTCTGGATCGTCTCGGCGAACTGTCAGCACAGGAATTCGAACGGGCCGCCAGCAGGAGTGACGCACCGCAGCCGGACATTGAGAGTATATGGAGACGCATTATGAAAAACAGAACCACAAAATTTAGCTCTGCCGCAGCGATCCTGATCGCAGCATTCGTTGGAATTTACATGCTGACCGGATATGTGCCTGTCACATTTGCACAGGTTATTGAGCCGATCTTAAAATCCAACACCATCAGCTACGACTTTATTGTTGGAGGAGATGAAGCCGATGGTGTACTCCTGCACGATATTGTTACAGAGTCTTACATTAACAGAACCTTCGGCAATGCAACCATGATCCTTGATTTAGACAAAAATAGAATGTTGAGACTCGATCATTCCAAAAAATCAGCAGTCTATATTGACACGAAAGGCCCGCTTGGAAGAGGATCAAGGCATTTTATCAAGTTAATTCGCAATATCGCGGACGGAGTTCAAGACAATCCAGATTTTGCCCCTGATAATATCGGTGAAAAAGTTATCGACGGACACACAGCAGTTGGTTTTAAAGTTGACGAGCATCTGGTTATCTGGGCCGATACGGAAACCGCGTTGCCCGTTCGTATCGAGTTGCAACTTGGTATGCAAAGAACTGTCCTCAAAAATTTCGAATTCAATTTCCCGCTTGAAGCTTCGATGACCAGCATGGAAGTGCCCGAAGGGTATACGCTTGAGGAAACCGATATGGACCTGTCCAATGTAACAGAACAGGACTTTATCGCTGGACTTAAGGTTTGGATCGAAGTTATTCTGGACGGACAGTTCCCTGAGGCCATAACGAGCCAGGCATATATGAAAAACATTCCTGTCATTGAGCAAAAAATTGACGATTTGAATCTGCCTGAGAAAGAAGCAGAACAATTAGGCGTCTCATACATCAAAGGCATGATGTTTATCAACATGTTCATGGTACAGGGGCACAGCGACCTCAACTATGCCGGA
>DAOWHR010000429.1 GCA_030641315.1 Anaerohalosphaeraceae bacterium
CCGCTGATCATCTTTCGATTCTTTCTGCTTCTTGCTCATGATTGATCTCCAAAAATAACCATGAGCAGATTATCAACTTTTCAAAGAACTACGCAATGTGTACTTGCTCGTGACATTACCCATCTTTCGGAAACAACTTTAACAATCGAGTTGAAGAGGCATTAGGAAATGCTACGGATGTATGGACTGCTTACCGTGAAGGTGCCTTTAAACCCTCTCGAAAACCCTGGCTTGGTTGGCTAATGCTATTGGAAGATGCACCCAGATATCAAACACCTGTACGAATATCTGAACCACACTTTGAAGTATTTAAAGAATTCAAAGAAGCATCATACGCCAAACGGTATGAACTGTTCTGTGAGCGACTGGTACGCGAACGTTTATATGATGCTGCATGCTTGCTCTTGTCTGACCGAAACAACGGCATTAGGGGCGTGTACTCCGAGCCAAATAGAGAAGTGAACTTTAAGACCTTTGCCACTTCTTTGAGTGCACATGCTATTGCTTTTGCAAAAATGCGGGACGAGTAAAGTCTTAACAAAATAACTCTGTCACGTTATTGATTCGCGACAGAGTTTTTTTTGTAAACTTAAGGGAACCTCTAAAAAACCATTTTGAGCGGCCGGTGCTTATTTTTTTACGATCTTTATCAGTTCGATCTCGAAGATAAGTGTGGAACCGGCTGGGATGTCACGACTGACCCTGTCACCGTATGCCAGGTCCGCAGGGATGTAAAGCTCCCATTTTGCGCCTTCTTTCATAAGCTGCAGCGCCTCTGTCCAGCCTTTGATAACGCCTCTAACCGCGAACTGGGCGGGTTTGCCTCGCTTGTATGAACTGTCGAATTCCTTGCCGTCGATCAAGGTGCCTCTGTAGTTGGTACTGACGCGGTCAGTTGCCTTTGGAGTGGCACCGGTGCCTTCTTTAATAACTTTATACTGAAGGCCGCTTGGCAAAGTAACTACACCTTCTTTTTTCTTGTTGGCTTCAAGGAAAGCTGCGCCATCCTTCATTTTCTTTTCTTTCTCGACAGTTACTTTTTTGAGCATCATGGTCTGCATCTCGGTCTGGAATTTCTTCATAACCGCCTGCATCTCCTTGTCTGTCATAGCAAGCTTTTGATCCTTAATCGCATCTGTAATGCCCTTGACGAGTGCCTCAATCTTAATGTCAATCATCTGCTCCATGAAACTTCTGCCGATATCAACACCAATGCAATAACTGACCTTGTCCATGTCGGCCTTTTGTGAAGTCACTTTCGGCTTGGGTTTGGATTCGATTTTTTTGGCTGTAACCGTGCCGGGACCGGCATCGGCCTTTTGGTCGTTCTTGTCCTGCGCCATGGCACATGCACCAAACATCAGTGATACGATCAATGTCAATGTTATAATTCTGATCTTCAACTCTGACTCCTTTAAATAGAATGACGATTTACTCATACAACAACACACTATTGGAAGGGGGATTATAGCAGATATAGAATTCAATTTCAATATTTTTTGTAACATTATAGCCAAATGTTAAATGACAGGATGCCGCCTGCGGCGGAAGCAATTTTACGCTGGATTCCAGCCTTCGCTGGAATGACACGGATGGCGCTGGAATGACAAAGCGTATCTGACATTTGGCTAAAGTATTACTGATTTTTCTATTTATGGATGTCCGCCCAAATACGGATATCACAACAATAATAACCCTGCCAAACCACCGTTCGGCAGGGTTATTATTCACAGAACCTGTAAACCGGTTCAGTTATTGATTATTTGATCCTTGACGTGCGGGCCTTGCGCCTGACGGCCGCTGACGGCCTGGTCCCCTGCCAAATGTCCTGATGACTTTTGTACCTGTGATCTTCGAAGAGCCTCTGGAAGTTGTCAATTCACCGGTAAGTTTCTCCTTTTCAAGTTTGCCAGCAAATTTCATTTCAAATTCTCGATCACCGAATTTCAGGACGATCTTAAAGCTGACCTTATCACCATCGAGAACAATCTTGTCGATCGGTGTCGATCCGTACAAACCGCTCATATCGGAATTGACCCTGAGTCTCTGTTTGCGGGTGCCTTGCTCGGCAGCTATATCAAGGTTCCATGTGCCGATCACAGGGGCGCCGGCAAGTTTACCTTCAATAGCAGTTTCATTTTCGTTAACCTTCATTTTTCCAATGAGCGTGTCGCCGCGTACCTGACCTTCAAAGTTCATACTGAAAGAATTCTCTTCAGTCGGTTTGTTTATAAAAGTCAGTGTGCCGCGTTCGTACTTTACGTCCTGCATTTGACGAGCGCCTCTTGGGCTGGTCCAGACAGCAGAAAGTTTGCCTTCCTTGTCAGCTTTGATGCCCAGAGTCGATGTCATTTCACGTTCGCCCATCGTCATCTTCATTGCCCATATCCCTACAGCTCTTGAGGGACGCGGTGCACGGGCGCCTTCGTATTTGGATTCACCCCGGCTGCTTGTCATGGTACCGGTCAGCTTGCCTTCAGTTATGGTGCCGGAAAACTTTGATGTGGATGTTTCGCCGCTGCGGTTGCGACTTTCTCTTTCAAAGGTAAGCTCTCCATCTTCAAACTTAAGCTTTTTAAGTTCGGTCAGCCCCATGAAGCTGATCCATTGACCGACCTGCTTGCCGTCTTTGTCCCTTGTAAATGCCAGTATCGACTCCATGGTTCTTCCGTTATAATCGCTCTTGACGATCCAGTCGCCATACAGTCCGCCACCGAATCGACGTTGCGGACGTGGTGCTTGTTCAGCTACAGCTATCGCAGAGAATACTGCCATACCAACCAATAAAAATAGAACTGTTTTTTTCATGATACATTTCTCCCAAAATAATTAGTATTTATTTCTTATCAGGTGACGATTCCATATTTTCGATCTGTTTCTGTAGTGCCGGGTTCAGTTCCAGATTCTGCAGTATATCACTGTTGCTTCGTTCGTTTTCGGATATCTTCCTGAGTTCATCCGTTCCGCTTGCTACCTGAGGTGTCAGGAAGATCAGCAATTCGGTCTTCTGCTTTTCTGTGACCGTCCGTCTGAACAAAGCGCCCAACAGAGGAATATCGCCGAGCAAAGGGACTTTCTGCACGGATTTTGTTTCCTGGTCTTCCATCAGTCCGCCAATGACGATCGTTTGGCCGTCAAGAACGGCGACACGACACTCTGCGGAACGATTGGCGAAGACGGCAGCGTCGATCTCTTCTGAAATTGGAACAGTCTCGGCGGTGGTAGTCGATATTTCCGGCTTAATGTCCATTATCACCAAACCGTCCGGGTTGATGTACGGGGTGACTTCGAGGATGATGCCGATGTCCTCATAAGTGATGGTGTTGATGGTCTGGCCTGTTTCGGTGGTACGCGAATCCTCGATGAACGGAACCATCTGGCCGACAGTTATCTTAGCCATCTGATTGTTGCTGGTAAGAATATATGGTCTGGAAAGAACATTGAGCTTGCCGACTTCTTCCAGGGCCCGCAGGGTAATATCAAGATCGCCTTCGATGGTTCTGGAGATGAGGCCACCGCTTATACTGTCTGCCATAAAGTCGGTGCCGGTGGTTGTACTGTCTCCGTCGTGACGCATATTGAGCACTGAAAATTCAACACCAAGATCGAGGCTATCATTCATCGTTATCTCCGCTATAAGCACTTTAATGAGCACCTGCGGAACGGGCTTATCAAGGCCTTCGATGATCTTTTTGATCTTTTCGAAGTTTTTCGAAGAGGTCATAACCAACAGCGAATTCGTGTCTTCATCTGACTCGATATAAACGGCATCGGTAAAATCGCTTGAACTGCCGCCGCTTGATGATGATGTAGGAACTCTTCCCATAGCACTGCCGCCGCGTGTTGATCCGCCTGTGTTCTGCTCGTTGATCTGCTGCATCTGCTGGAACAGGTTATTGAGTACTGTTTTAAGATTATCGGCGCGGGCGTTCTTGAGCGGGTAGACAAAAATCGACCGCTCTTCGTCCGGGTTTGAGTCGAGTTCCTTTATGACCTTGGCTACGACTTCGAGAGTATCGCCAGGTCCGCTGACAACGACAACATTCGTTCGAGTGTCCGCAGCGGCTCTTATCTTCACATCAGGCCCTGAGCTTTGCTGCTCATCGGAACTGCCGCCTCTGCTGCTTCCTCCGGAGCCTCCTCTGCCCATAAAACCCATCATCCTGGTAAAGGGATTTCTCTGCTGACTGCTGCTGGACTGCTGACTGTCCTGCTCAAAAACCTCGTTGATCAGATCAGCGGTATTTTCAGCGTCTGCGTAAATAAGATGGAATACCTGAACCTCCGCGATAGTTGCCATCTGAGTATCCAGTGACTTAACGATCTCAACCATGCGCTTGATATTGGCTGTGGTATCGGTGATGATAAGGCTGTTACTTGCCTGGTTGGCGGATATGTCGGCGTATTCAGGCAGCAGGGGCAATAGATTTTCCTGAAGCTTTGTCGCGTCAAGATAGCGGATCGGTATGATCTGCGTTATAACATCATCGCCTGCCGTAATAGCATCCGGATCACTGCCCGTGTGAACGGGAATGCTCATCTGCTTGGCGTCATTGATATCGACTATTTTCAAAGTTTTATTCATTTTTATCGCGGCATAACCTTTTTCGGTGATGATGGTATTGAGCAAAGCGATGGCTCTGTCTATATCAAGCGGCTGTTCGCTGATAACGGTTATCCTGCCATCAATGAGCAGGTCCGAGACTATGACAAGCCCGACGGTTTTGGAAAGATACTCCAGCACTTCGGTGATCTGTGCATCCTTAAAATTCATCCTGATCTTCTGCTGCGGATCGACCGCAGGCGGTTCTTCCTGCGAATAAACCAAAGATGAAACAAAAAGTATCGAAGCCAACAGAACTAAAGTAAAATATTTCTTTTTCATTAAACAATTCCTAATTTATTTATTGTTTTATATTTCGTTATCAGCTTGCGGTTATCTGCCCAGCTCACGTTTACGTCTTTCCATCATTTGTTTTAATAAGTCGCTTTCATCACCTGTGCCTGATGAACTATCTGTCTCTTCTACTTCGGTCGTATCCGTTTCCTCTGTGGTTTCTGTCCGGTCGACTTCGACCTCTCTGCCTGCGAGATTGTCACCGAGGCCAATCGTTACTTCCCGGTCACCGACAGTAAAAACGGCACTGGAAAACTGAATATCTTTAACAGTCATTCCTTCGAACTCCTGGCCGATAGCCAACTTATATGTTCCACCGTCGAGATCATCTTCAAGGTAAAGCCATTTATTATCTTTATCGATGCTGATCCCCCGCAGAACATACATGATGTTTCTAACCTTTATGACGGTTTCGGTTTTTGAGGCATCTTCGTTGGTTTTCGGGCGTAAGTCGGCCTTTCTGGTTTTGGAGAATATATTACGCTGGAAGATCACGTTATATTTTTCATCGAATTTCTCTGTGTTAGTTTGTGCTTTCGATGTGTGGCCAGCAAGGAAAAAACCTGTCAGCATCAACAGCACAAACAAATATTTCTTTTTAATTTCATTCATAGTATTACCCGGGTCATTTAGTTTTCGTTTCATAATATATCGACGATATTCTAAGCTGTATCGTCATCTGGTTACCGCTCTCATCGGCAGCGCTAAGCTGCATGGTCGCAACCTTTAGCGGGATCGGTGACGTTTCAATATCCCAAAGAAAACCGGTAACGGAACTGATGGACCCTACACCGGAGAGCACAAATTCTATCTCACCAAGCTCGGCGTTTTCCTGGATACGTTCGGGCTGAATAGAAGCGAGTTTGACGTTGTTGTTCGATGATGAGTCTTTTATGTAACCGAGTACGATGACCTCCGTTTCCGAAGGATTGCCTTTAAGCCCTGCCTCGATCATCTGATCCCATTTATTCGATAGCAGTTTCCTGCGTTCGATGATCGCCCTGGATGCTTGGAGTCCGGCAAGCAGCTCCTGCCTCTGGTCCTCCAACTCGGACCTGCCTTCCATCATCGCCGAAAATACATAACGGTCGGCTATCAAAGCCAGCACCGCGACGATGCAGAATATCAGAATTATTTTTTCACGTTTACTAAAACCCATATCAGTTCCCCTGTCCGTACTGGAAGTTGATGGCGAATGAGACTACCTCTGAATTTTTTGCGGTCTGTCGAATATAGAGCATTTTGACATTGGTGAAATGCTCGCTTTGTTCAATCTTATTCAGAACGTCAAGCACCGCTCGTTCTTCGACGGCTTTACCTGTGATGACCTGGTCGAATTCCTCGTCGACCGCCAGGCTGTTTAACCACACATCGCCTCGTTCCGGGAACAGCAGCGTCAACTCTTTTAGATCTTCGAGATAACGCGGGGTTTTGTCATACCATTTGCGTGCATAGCTTACGCGGTCGATCACATTTTGGGCTTCTTTGACTTCTTCGGCGATCAACTCAATCTG
Organism: Anaerohalosphaeraceae bacterium; assembly: GCA_030641315.1. Taxonomy (GTDB): domain Bacteria; phylum Planctomycetota; class Phycisphaerae; order Sedimentisphaerales; family Anaerohalosphaeraceae; genus DAOWHR01. Next base: position 6,412 of record DAOWHR010000429.1, read on the forward strand.
GTTCTTATACGAAGCCACCGCATCGACATCCGACCGCCAATCCAGAATCAGGTATGCGATTGCGGCCAGCAGTATCGCGGCAACGGCTATGGCACGCGGAAGGTACTTTCGCAGGCTACTCTCTTTTTTATCATTTATGTGCGAGTTCAAAAGATCAATCTGGTACTTTTCATCGGAAAGATACTTTAATGCAAGGTCCGCTGCAAGACAGCATGAACCTGAGCAATCACCATAGTCTATCTGCTGATCCGGCTCGACGAACTGGATCTTATCGCTAATATCGGCAATGGCCTGTCGCAAACCGCTGTGATCGCTGTTATTTACGAGCCGGACCCTGACCGGAGTATTCGAGGCAGCCTGGCCAGCCAGAAGGTTACCAAATTCACCTGAAACTTTACGGGCAACCGACACGTCCGAGGGGCCTGCAACGGAAAGCGGGATATACCGCATGGTTTTGATCTGCCCGTTTTGCATGACGGCAATTTCGGTGGAGCCGGGTTCGACAACAATTTGGCATGTCAAACCGCTGACATCGGAAGGCTCTGCGGCAAGAACACGCAGGGTCAAAGAAACAGGTTTGACCCTTGCCGCGAGAAGAACCTTTTTGATCGCGTCGATCTTTTTCTTCAGGACCGAAACAACAAAAATACTGCCAGCAGCTGAACCGGGTGTGCCGGAATAATCGATAAGGGTATCGTCGGAGTGCAGCATCGTTTGTTTTTCGAGGTTGAACCTGAGTATGCCCGGCAGCATCGACATGTCTTTTAGCGGCGGCATCTGCATGGCGGTACCGACGGCGTGCTTGCCGGAAAGGCCTACGACCGCCCTGTCGCACTTGAAGCCGTTGTCCCGCATGAACTCCAGGAAGCCTGACGGATCCTTAGAGAAATTCTCAGGTTTGCACTTGTCAGCAAGGAGAAACTGACCGCTTTTAGTCAGACGGAAGGTTCGCCCTGATCTTTCCAACTGGGAAACGACGATCTTTTCGTCACTCCACAGTATCCCAAGTATTTTATTCTTTTTCGACATTGCTGCTTCCGTATCTTATTTGTTAGGTTCAATTTTCCTGACGTAATAGTTCGAGCGTTTCATCGTCCATCGGCCATCCAAGATGGGTTAGTGACCGTCGATATTTTACAATCGGGGTTCCATCGGCGGTGTCGATGATGACATAATATCTGCGAAACGCTCTGCCGTCACCGCTGGCAGCGACGATGTCGGCTCCGTACTGATAAGACTTGTTCGTAATGAAACTGCCGATTGCGACGGCCTTTTCTTTCGAGAGGATCTTTGTTATCCAAAGCATACTGCCGGAGTCATCCTGCAGATCGTCCCGTTTTGTGATGATCGCATCGACATCGCTTTTTTCCAGGCCGGGCAAACATAGCATAACCTCAGCCGGTGCGCTGTTGATATTGACAAGCCCCTGACGCTGATTGGCGTTGCTGGTGGTGAACTCACTTTCAACCTTCAAAAACTCCTCATACTTCATGCCACTGTCAAAATAGAAATCAATCAGGTTGACATGAGGTCCTGAAATCTTGGCTATGCTGATATCACCCATAATCTCCATTGCCCTGGTCTCATCACCAAGAGCCTGGGCAATAATCTGCCTGACCTTATCCTGGCTCTGCCGACTGTTGACGTTGACCTTTTGATTTTGCCCTTCATTTGTTTCATAGCTGTAGACAGTTACATAATTCAAAAAACCCGGATCGAGCCTTCCGTTGCTGTTGTCGGAAGGCGGGCTTTGCTGGGCGTCATCTTCATTCGAATCGAGTATGCCGTTTCGGTTC
>DAOWHR010000088.1 GCA_030641315.1 Anaerohalosphaeraceae bacterium
CGCTTGCGATAATAAGCTGTTTTCCTTTTTGCCCGAATAACAAAGAAACTGTTGCTCTTTGAAAAACTGTATAATGTTGTAAAATCTGTGTAGCCTCTGTCCATAACATATATGGCTGACGGTTCCAGAGGCATAGTGCGAAAGACCGTTGTTTCGTGTACGGCACCGCTTGTAATGCGTATATACGTGGGTATAGAGCCTTTCAGGTCCATTAGCGTATGCAGCTTTACGGCACTTTTGTGCTTGCGATGCTGGGCCCATGGAAACAAAGACAGGCATAGATCTATTACGGTTGCGTCCAAAGCATAGACGGTGTTTTTTAATGTGATGCCGAAGTCTTCGTCCGCATAAAGTTGTCTTGCTTTTTTGATTAGAACCTGTGCAAAATCGTGATATATTCGCCAGTCTCTTTTTTCGTTCGCATCGGCTAAAGTACTTCGAGAAATTTTCCCTCGAAAGCCACAGCGATATAGCTTGTCTTCCAAGGCTCGTAAGCAAGTTTCGACATCTCGCAAGCTGTCTCGATATGTTAGTTGTGCGAAAGCCATCGTTAGATATTGGTCGAAACACGAAAACGATTTGGTTCGATAATTGCCGTTGTAGCGATTGACACAAGCTTTGAATTGATGCCGTGGAATAAAATCCAGGATTTGCGAAAAAACGGTTCGTTCGTTTTTCATGAGTCGTAGCTCTCCTGCTTAGTGATTGTAAAATATCACCGCAGGATAACAGCGAGTTCAAATCGATAACAGCAGTTTTTTGTTGTAACATTTTATGGTCTAAGAAGTTATGTGAATATTAATTTAAGTTAACCGGACAGTACTGGTTTAGGATTTAGAATTTAGTGTTTAGGGTTTGGGCAACAAGCCCGCAAGCGCAGGGACCGACAACCCGAATAATATCAAAACATAATAAAAAGTCTGCAGAAGAAAACAAGGCAATAATGCCGCGCTGTCACTTCGTCATGAACTCCCAGTTAATCGGTTTGTATTTGCTTTTGTAGCTGCCTGTTAATGATTTTACGCTTCCATGAAGTTTGTCGTCAGCGTTCTTTGCTGCTTCAAGGTTGAGCCATACATATTTACCTTTTTCATAGTCGAACGTCTTGCCGTCATCATCATAGACCGCTGCCCTGGAAGCCTTCTCGCCGTAGTGCCTGACAGTCAGCGGTACGTCCCCGGTCATCTTTGATATTCGATTCACAGGTTCGATCATCGCAATGATCCCGCCGTCCTTAACATACAGCGGTATCCGGTTCAAAGCGGGCGTAACTGTTATCACCTCTCCGCCGCCGGCATATTCGCCCGTATAGAAGTCATACCATTTACCAGTCGGCAAAATAACGCTTCTCGACTTTTGGCCGACAAATATCGGCGCGACCAGCAGGCACTCACCGAACATGAACTGATCGCTGACATCTTTGCGTATCGCCATAGCGTATGGATTCTTCGCGTCATCGAGTTTCCCAGCGATAACCGCTTGCTCATCGTTATACCCGGCCTCAAGCACCATAGGCCTGATCGGAGGCGTTCCTTCAAAACGATACTTCGCGAACGTCGTATAAATATATGGCAGCAAAGACATACGCAGTTGAATTACTTCACGCACTTCGTTAGTAACGTCTGCGAATGACCACGGTTTCGTATTAGATGCCCACCCGTTCAACTGAGTCAACGGCGAGAAGCAAACCGACTGCATACGCCTTACCCATTCCTCGCTCGATCCTGCCGAACGTATCTCAGGCGTATAAAGCACCCCGCAAAAACCTGAGTTCACCATAGCGGTAACAAAACCCTTGTGGTCGTAATGGTCCGAATAGATAGCGAACGGATACGCCGATGCACCGGCATTGCTCGCCCGTATCTGGCCGTATGTACGTTGGTTTCGATCCCTGAAAAGCTTCATCAGCATCTTCTGGATCTGCAATGCGTAAGTCTGCCGCATTTCCTCGGCACTGGTCCCCGACGGAAACAGCGCATGGTCAGGCCACAGCCAGAAGTCATACCCGTCAACCTCGTCGATCTTGTAACCGCTCACTCCGATAGAAAGATGTTCCTTTTCGTGCTGCTCGCTTACGACCTTTCGGGCAGCTTCAAGCGTAAAGTCAGGTACCAGACCAAGCCACACCGTATGCGAACCGCTCAACGGCTTTATCGCCTCATAGATGCCCGCGTCAGGAGACACATAAGGATTCTCCCAAAGATTTACACGCACACCGTTTTCGTTCATAGTTTTCATAAACTCCGCCGGATTCGGATAAAGCTTCGGGTTCCATTCATAAGTACACGGATAACTCTTGCTGTGCCACCCCGGCTCAAGCCCGATCACATCAAGCGGAAAGTTTCGCTTCTCAAACTCATCCAGCTCACGCACAACCTCATCGCTTGTCGCGTGCGTCCTCATTCGATGCCAGAAACCAAGTCCCCACTTAGGCGGCAGCGCCCCTCCGCCGCAATAAAGATTATATCTTCGGATCGCGTCCAAAGCGGTTGGCCCGGCGAACACGATCACCTCCATGCCGTCAGCGATCACGCTGGCTTCTACCGCGTCGGATCTAGGCTGGGCAGGCCAACTCCGGTCGGTATTGCGATCCTTAGGCGTCGGAAAATTCGGGCTGTCCCATCTGTTGCCAATACCGGCATACACAGAGATAAACTTCGGACTGTTAAACAGAACAGCGTACCCGTTGCTTGAAACATACAACGGCACTGGAGCGTGCAAACGTTCGTTGCCTCTGCGATAATGGTCCGTCCGCAAATGCAAAACCTGCCCTCTGCGGTTGATACCGGCAAACTGAAGTCCGAACCCGTACAGTTTCTCGGCATCCTTTAATGGGATACGAACTATAGCACGGTTGTTGCTCGTTACTCCAACGATCTCTTTCGCTTCGAGAGGAAAACCAGCCGCAGACATTTTCCCAAGCCCGCCCAGCCTCGGTTCGGCCCCGGCATAACTGAGATATGTAACACCATCGCTTTTACCGACAGTCGCTAACCATACGCCCGGAGCTTTCTCAACAAACTCAAGTACTTTCATATCAGCCAGACCAACCGGCTCAGCGGCCCAAAGCACCGCTGTCATAAGCAAAAAAGCGATTAAAACTGCTGTTGACCGATTCTGTCGTAGCGATGCAACCATACCGATTTCTCCTTGGTTCTAAGATTATTATTAACAGATAGTATCTCGCATTGCTGCCAAAATCAAGCCTAAAGATGATAAGGGTTTTATTACAAAAGAGTTATGATGCGATATAGAAAACCATAAATGTAAATAAATTGCTCATTTGTAGCGCTATATAGCCAAAAAAGCATCAAAACCACTGATAAAACTTGATTTATCAACGCCGTCAAGGTAGAAATTATCGAGTGAACTGGATTATTATGGAAATGGTATTTATTTTTAAGGTGAATGACAAATGGCAGACCTCAAAGCATTGGCAGATGCGGTTATAAAAGGTGACCAGAAGACAGCAATGGAGATCACTACAGCCGCTCTCGACGAAGGCACGGCACCGGGTACGGTTCTGGAAGATGGTTTGATCGCGGGCATGAACTACATTGGTGTCCGGTTCAAAGCTAACGAAGTTTACATTCCGGAAGTATTGATTGCGGCAAGAGCTATGAAAATGGCGATGGAAATCCTCGAACCAAAGCTTGCTGAAGCAGGCGTCAAGCCGCTCGGCAGGGCGATCGTAGGTACCGTTGCTGGCGACCTTCACGACATCGGCAAAAACCTCGTAATTATGATGCTCAAAGGCGCTGGCTTCCATGTCACTGACATTGGTGTCGATGTATCCAGCGACCAATTCGTAGAGCAGGCAAAAGCGACAAACGCTCAGGTTGTCGGCCTTAGCGCTCTTTTGACTACTACAATGCCGGCTATGGAACAGGCTGTAAAGGCCCTCAAAGATTCCGGCATTGCTGCAAAGGTCATGATCGGCGGCGCACCCGTTACTCAGGGCTATGCTGACAAGATCGGTGCTGACGGCTACGCCGCCGACGCCGCAAGTGCGGTAGATATCGCAAAGACTCTCTTGAATTAACAAACATCTGATTGACCGATTTCCAGGCAGTGCCCTTAAGGGTACTGCCTTTTTTTTGCGCCGGAAAATTTGTTCGGGTTGATTTTTTCGCGGATTGTGCGATAATAGGTTTGTAAGCTATCTTCATGTCGTTGGTCCGTTTATGGCAAAATATAAAAATAGTTCGCTTGACCAGTTCTTCAACGAGCTGAAATTTGCGCCGGTTCAAAGGCAGCACAAGGAGCTTATCGCCGCCAATGACCTGCTTGCTATTCTCGATCTTCAGCTGGAATATCCCCTTGAG
>DAOWHR010000418.1 GCA_030641315.1 Anaerohalosphaeraceae bacterium
CATCCAGGGCAGCAAGCACAACTTCCACTGGGACGACAAGCTCAAAAAGTCCGTCGAAGCCGAAAACGGCTACAAATACCCCCAGGCCTCAGCCTGTTTCATCCAGTCCGTCGAGGACTCCATGGAAGACATCATGCGACTGTGTAAGAGCGAAGCGATGCTTTTCAAGCACGGCTCAGGCACAGGCACCGACCTGTCCACACTTCGCAGCAGTCGTGAAAAGCTCTCAGGCGGCGGGAAACCATCCGGCCCGCTAAGCTTCATGCGAGTTTTCGACCAGATCGCAGGCGTCATTAAGTCCGGCGGCAAAACAAGACGCGCCGCAAAGATGCAGTCGCTTATGATAGATCATCCCGATATCGAGGATTTTATCACCTGCAAGACCGAAGAAGAGAAAAAGGCATGGGCACTTATCGATCAGGGATACGGCGGGGACATGAATAACGAGGCATACAACTCGATTATGTTCCAGAACGCAAATCTATCCGTCCGTGTTACCGATGAATTCATGGAAGCTGTCGAAAAAGACGCCAAGTGGCAGACAAAGGCAATCACAACAGGCGATGTGGTCGAAGAATACCCGGCCAGTCAGCTTATGAACCTCATCGCCGAAGGTACCCGCATCTGCGGAGACCCCGGCCTGCAGTACCACACAACAATAAACAAATGGCACACCTGCCCGAACAGCGGTCCGATCAACGCGTCCAATCCGTGCAGCGAATACATGTTCATTAACGATTCGGCATGCAACCTGGCATCGCTCAACCTCATGAAGTTTCGCAACGAAGACGGAACCTTTGACCTTGAAAGATTCAAAAAGGCCATCCGCATCTTCATCATCGCACAGGAAATACTCGTCGACAACGGCAGCTACCCGGAACAGAGGATCGCAGACAACAGCCACAAATTCCGACCACTCGGACTCGGCTACGCAAACCTCGGCTGTTTGATGATGAGCCTTGCACTGCCTTATGACAGCGATGAGTCAAGAGCATGGGCAGCATCGATCACCGCGATAATGACCGGAACCGCCTATACAGTCAGCTCAGAGCTTGCCGGGGTCAAAGGCACATTCGACGGCTACGAAGAAAACAAGGACCACATGCTCAACGTCATCGCCATGCACCGCGATCACGCTTACAACATCACCACAGTTCACTGCCCCGACTATATGATAAACGCAGCCAAGGACGCATGGGACAGCGCTTATGATTCCGGCGCAAAGGGCGGTTTCCGCAACGCACAGGCAACCGTACTGGCACCGACCGGGACCATCGGCTTTATGATGGACTGCGACACAACAGGCGTCGAGCCGGACATCGCACTGGTCAAATACAAAATGCTCGCAGGCGGTGGAATGCTAAAACTAGTCAACCAGACCGTCCCGATGGCTCTGGAAAGGCTCGGATACAGCCCCGAAGATATTAAGGACATCTGTGACACCATCGACAAAGACGACACGATCGAAACCGCCGCTCGGCTCCGTGATGAGCACCTGCCCGTATTCGACTGTGCGTTCAAAGCTATGAACGGTAATCGCCATATTGCCTATGAAGCTCACCTCAAGATGATGGCCGCGGTTCAGCCGTTTATCTCAGGCGCTATCAGCAAAACCATTAACATGCCCACAGAAAGCACCACCGAAGAGATCATGAAAGCATACATGGAAGGCTGGAAGATGGGTCTAAAGGCGGTCGCTATTTACCGCGACGGTTCAAAAAGGATCCAGCCGGTTAATGTTGAGAAAAAAGATACCAGCAAAGGCGCAGGCAAAAAGACCGCGGCAGTGGCCGAAGAAGCACCCGCAAGGCCATACAGACGTCGCCTTGCAGAGACACGTAACAGTATTACACACAAATTCTCTGTCGCAGGACACGAAGGTTATCTGACGGTGGGGCTGTACGAGGACGGACAGCCTGGTGAGCTTTTCATCACCATGGCCAAGGAGGGCAGCACTGTCGGTGGGCTTATGGACGTTGTCGGCACATGTGTTTCGATGGCACTCCAGTACGGCGTGCCTCTCATCACACTCGTCGACAAGTTCCGCCACGCACGCTTCGAGCCGGCCG
>DAOWHR010000342.1 GCA_030641315.1 Anaerohalosphaeraceae bacterium
AGCAGATGAAGCGGGACGAGGATATGAACATTGAGCTTGGATTTGGCAGAATGATGCAGAGCGAATACGACCGATTACCGGCGTGTAAATACTTTATTAAAGGAAAATGAAATGCCAGAACAAACCAAGAAAGATTTACAAGACAGGATAGACCTGCTTGAAAAAGCAATAGAACCTTTTACAAAGATAGATTGCGACGCGGGACGAAAAGACGATTTTGTCCTGTTTACACGTGAAACAACTATCACCGCTGGCGACGTTCGCCGAGCGCGTAAGTCAATGGGAATCACAGATTAAGGAGTAGTACAATGGAAGAAACCGGGAATCCTGTAATAGATGCAGGGCAGTTCTTAGGCGATGACGGTGCCTTTTCAGAGAATTGGCAAGAACAGGCGTTTGGTGCGGAAGATCCGATGCGGACAGACGCGACTTTAAAGAATACCAAAGATGTAAGGTCGATGTGTTCACAGTTGGTCAACGCTCAAAAGCAGATTGGTCAGTTCAGCAGTGGTCGTGAGTTTGCGATATTGCCAAACGAGCAATCAGATCAGACTGAGATTGATGAGTATCATACAAAATGCGGGCGACCTGCGGCGGCGGCAGATTACAAGCTCAGTGAAATGCAGGTGCCAGAAGGTATGGCAAAAGACGACAAGCTGGCCGAGCACATGGCAGGTATCCTTCATAAAGCAGGTGCTTCAAGCAAAACGGCCACAGAGGTCTACAATGGATACACCGCGTTTATGAAGACCGCGATGGATGAAAACGCCAGTCAGAACAAACTTGACGATGCAGAGGCAAACAGAGCACTACGTACAAAGCTCGGCGCCGCTTACGATAAGACTTTGCGGGATGTCGGGGTAATGATTAATGCTTTCGGCAATGATATTGATGCAGACGAAACAGCGGCACTATTGGCCGGGCTTCCGAATGACAGCTTTGCAACTCAGCTTCTCGGCAAGATTGCGGCGAAGTTTACAGAGGGCGGGCTGGATATCCCGGCCGACCCGACAAGCGGGGAAATGACACCAGCCGACGCGATTTCAAAAGCAAACGAGATTATGAAAGAGCCTTACTACGTGACCGACCGACCGACCGGCAAGCCTTTGAACAGACAGTACCATGATGAGCTTGTTCAGAAAGTTCAGTCTTTGATGCAAATCGCCACGAATACAGGAGGTGCATAATGGATGCATTTGAAAAAGCAGTGAAACGAATGGATGCGACAAAAGACCCTGCTGAACGTGCAAAGATCAAAGCTGATATAGATAAGATGCCAATATCAGGCAACGAACTGGCAGACGCACAACAGCGGGAACACGACAGAAAAGAACAAGACATTAAGGAGTTTAACGAAGCAAGAAATAGATAGTCCGAGCAGCCCCTTGCGGGTTCGGTGACTGTGTGAAAGTACACCGCTGACTAAGCGGAAATAGCAGGTTGAAGTCTGAAAATCAGGTAGCTTCTCCGATAAATGTTAATTTATTTTAAGGAGACTCTACCATGAGTTTTGAAATTACAACTGCCTTTGTTGAGCAGTACAGGGCTAATATCCTGCTATTGTCTCAGCAAATGGAAACCCGTCTGAGAAAGACGGTCCAGGAGGAATCGGTCGTAGGCCGAACCTTCTACGGTGAACGGATCGGCGCAACAGCCGGTGCGGACATCGAGGAGCGGCATGGCGATACACCGCTTGTCTCAACTCCTCACAGCAGGCGGCGCGGGTCTATGGTCGACTGGGACTGGGCTGATCTTGTGGACGAACTTGATAAGCAGAAGATGCTTATTGACCCCGCAAGTACCTATGTTCTGAACGCTATAGCAGCGGCAAACCGCAGAATCGACAAGCATATTTATGACGCTATGGGTGGAACGGCTGCGGCCGGTCAATCCGGCGGAACCACTATCAACAACTATGATGACGGCGAATGTCGTCTTATCGACGGTGACGGTACGGTGGTAACCGCAGGTTCTAATCATTCAGCATCCGTATCGACGGCGTTGACGATAGCCAAGCTGCTTAGTTGTAAGCAATTGTTAGACGAGGGTGATATTGACCCGGTACGTCAGCGGCATTTCGTAACCAACCCGTATAACATTACCCAACTTCTCAATCTTACAGAGGTTAAGAGTGCCG
>DAOWHR010000190.1 GCA_030641315.1 Anaerohalosphaeraceae bacterium
ACAAAGTATTTAAGTGTCCATTTCTTTGCTCTATTACTTCACTTAACACGCCAAAGATGAAAGGAGAGCAAAATGTCAAAAAAATATGAGAGAATGTAACTGGGTATTGTTGCCGGGCAAGTATTTAAACAAGGACGAGGCCAACAGACTGTTGAGTGTAGCAAGGCACAGGGCCGAACAGGGAATCGCGAGAGGCAAAAAAGTCGTTATCCGAGATCATCTTGTAATTCATCTGGCGATGTCAACGGGGCTTCGGGTGATGGAGATCGCGGCCCTTAAATGCAACGACGTTTTCTTAGACGACAGGATATGCTCGGTTCTGGTAAGGCGAGGCAAGGGTGGTAAAAAACGTTTAGTTCATTTTACCGGTCCGTTCAGAAATCACTGCCGGGAATACTTGAAATGGAAAGAACAAAACGGCGAATCAATTGAGCCTGAATCGCCATTGATTGCTTCAAGTATGACAGGTGGCCACATGAGCAGACGAGCCATTCAGGATGTCTTTAAGCGGTGTGCTGCAAAAGCCAGGTTAAAGCCAACTTACTCGATTCACTGTTTAAGACACACATACGCCTGTTTCCTTTTGAAAGCCAGCAACTGGAACCTGCGTCTTGTTCAAAAACAGCTTGGTCATTCAAGGATTACAACGACTCAGGTTTATGCTGATGTAATGATGCCGGATGTTGAGAAGGCATTAAACAAATTGTACATGTGAAATTATTGGAGAAAGGTTTTGAATATGTTAATCTGGAATTGTTTTTCTAAATGCTTATCTGTAGTTATTGCATTACTCTTGGCAGGCACAGCCAGTGCAGCCTTAATCACCCTGGATATTGATGCTTTATGTACCGAAGCAGATTATGACTTATCAACTGCTGGTAATGAATTAAAAATCGAATACATAATCAGCAATACAACACAATCAAGTAATTCTGATGATGCACTCTACAGAATATTGATCCCTGCCGGTATCAATCAATCCATTTATTCGGTTCATGTTCCTGATAATTGGGTTGCGTTGGTCAGGTCAGATGAGATTGAACTATATACACTAAACAGCTATGAAGATATCCTGTGTGGAGAAACAAAGTCATTTACCATATATGCACGTAACACGGAAACGGAAGGAGCACAGATACAGGCAATGACATCAATTGGTGACTGGGCAATCCCTGTGAATGCCAATGTCCCGACAAGTGAAATTCCCGAACCAGTAACTTTGCTTTTATTTGTCAGTGGAGCATGCTTGATGAAAAGCAGACACTAATCCTTCATCTGATTATTGTATACAGTCTGGATTTCGCTTGGTGTCAGGGCTTTTTTGAGGATTATTACATCATCGATCAGGCCATCGAAGCACTGCGCCTTATTAAGACAGCCGATCTGTAACGGGCTGTCTTCAATAACAAAGAATGATGCACTGCTGATTGGAATCTCCCTGTCAAATACGCCGTTAACATAGGTTCTCATGCTGTCAGATTTTTCGTAAACTGCGGTTAAATATATCCATTGATCTGCATTGATCCATTCCTGGCCATTTGTGTTTTTTGCATAGGTATCGAACAGGAAGGCTCTGAAAGTATTTTCATACAATGATATTGCATATTGGCCGTCTGCACGATTAATAGGATTTCTTTTGGACAGAATATATTGACTGGCTTCCAGTTTGTCTGGCTTTACCCAGACACTGATTGTCCAGTCATTGTCCATAATATCAAGGTTTTCATGATGGCCGACTTCCACATAGGCCCCGTTGCCGTTTAATTGCAATTGACCATTTTTGTTTATCTCAGCTCCATCCATCAATGTTCCATGATTGTATCCAATATGATCCCGGGGTGTTTTGTCAAATCTCCACCAACTGATTGCTTCCGGCGGAGCATCCAATATCCGGTTGCCGGATGTATCTCTCTGGACCAGAGCTTGCGGCTCTTTTGATTCAAGGCCGAAATTCCTGCCATCGGTCGGAAACACTGTGATACTTTCAATATCTGAATTTTTGATTGGGACTTCATCGACAGACAGGATAATTGTTTTTGTTTCATGAAGATTGGGAAGTCTATCCTGATCGCTGATTACAATATCATGGCTGTCACGATTCTTGTCATAAAATATGATCTTAATCGAATCCATGTTTTCATCCCTGGAATTGCTTTTGACTTTTATGGACGCTCCGCCGGTGATCCAAAGATTGACATCCTTGATTTCAAATTGTGATATCCGGTTTTCAAATGAACTCTCTGCCTTGAAGTTATCCATTATTTTATAAACAAAAGCACCAAGTACCGTAATTGCAACAACTATCTGCAAAATGATCAAAACTGTTGCAAGCGTCTTTGACACACCCCTCTTCTCTTTCATGGATTAATCAGGAGAATACGATATTTAAAGGTTTTCAGAAACGTTTCCAGTAATTTTGGGGTTATGGATTTGATTATTGATCTTTGTTTCAACATCAGCAATCAAACCTTTGACAGTTTCGATCAGCTCTGTGAGACTTGAGTGTTGTCGATAGTGGATTCTGTCATAGAATAATTGAACTGATATTGTCAATAATTAAATCGGCGTTCGTAATCTTTATGATTCATCCATTCCAGGATAATCGAAATAACGCAAACGTTTCCATTTGTTACAGAATATATCAATCGCCATCCTTTGGGTAAGTCATACTTCCATAGATTGTCAATGCCATACTTGCTGATATATATTCGTGGTATTAATCTTTTCGGAAGTTGTATCCCACAGAAGGCATTTTCTTTCAAATCTGCCAAAGCCCTCTGTATCCACTTATACAATTTCTCTTCTTCAGTTTTTGATACTTTTAGATTCTGCAGAGTTTTTTCAAGTCTTGCTTCCGCAAACTTAATCTCGGATTTCATGGATTCCAGCTAAGTTCCGGTTTAGATAAATATTTTCTGGCCAACTCTGGATTCCATATCCAGCAGATTTTTCCTTCTCGATCAACAGCAATCTTTCCTGATTGCAGCAAGTAATCGAAGATCACACAATAAGTCTGATAGATCATCTTTTTTGGCAGGTGCTGCCAAAGGCTCTTTTTCTTAAACTCCCCGCCATTATCGCGAATAAACTCTTCAACCATTAAGATAGTATCCAGTTGAGGATAGTGCAGGATGTTTCTTGGTTTTGGTGTCAGCATCATGGTTATACTAATGTGTATAACTATTTAAATATTTCGCTATCTAAAGCTTTCATATCAGAACCAGTTGAACACAACTGGTCAGCATTACATCGAGCAACTCATACATTATTTAATCCAAAAAAGTAACCAAAAATTAAATTATAATTGTGCCAAGGGTATCGCTTTTCCTGAAGCAATTTGTTTCAAAGATATTTCGATAGACTGTATTACTTTCACATCTCCGGCTACCAATGCCGTCTCCTTCCAGGAATCTCTTTCTTTTTTAATCTTTTCAATTTCCCGTTCGCAGTAAGAAGTGTTTTTCATTATCAACTTATTCAAATTATATTTATATAGCTTTCTATGATTGGCTACAATAAACGATTTCTTAGTCGAAATGAACCGAATCATTATTTCAGATAATGGAATTATCACATATATCTGGGATCCAATGTTGGCTAAGAAGTGTCTTGCTAAAAGAAGCTTATGAGAGCCTGACGCAGATGGACAGAAGGTTTTATAAATACTTGCTGCTTTAATTGTATATGGCTTCAAATAATGAAAACTTCTCTGCCTACCTGACCGCTAATCTGGAAGAGTTTAAAGGCAAATGGATTATCCTGTGCGACGAAAGCGTAATTGCATCCGGTGAAGATATTAAAAAACTCGTTAAAGAGGCACAGCGAAAATGTCCTGATAAGAAATTCCTTTTAGCAAGGGTTCCCGAAGAAGGAACTATGATTTTGTAGAATGGCATTAACTTATCATTATAGAATTCTGCCTGGCAAGAAAGGTTCTCAGGTTAAAACCCCTTCTATTCCCGTTCGATTCAAAGGCAACTCAACTCTCAGTATCAATGCTGTTGCTTTAGTTGATTCCGGAGCCGATTGTTCCGTTCTTCCGATGGGCCTTGCAGAAGTATTAAATCTCGACCTGACAGGTCCAAGGCAGGATTCCTTTGGCCTGGGTGGGAAAATAGAATGCATTGAGTCAAGTGTCGCAATCACGCTGAAACAGAATCACGAGAGGTACGAATTCAGGATTCCGGTTCTGGTTACCACGGACGATACCTGCCCGATCATTCTTGGACGAAACAGATTCTTCGAAAAGCTCAAAATCACTTTTGACGGCAAAAATCAAAAGCTTGTTCTTAAACGTTTTACCGCGTAAAAGAGTATTGCTGCAATATCATCTGTATCCTATAATCGCATTCAGCTGATTTACCTGAATAAAACGCAGAGCAATTCAGTTGATTATTCAAATACCCTTCTGACCTCGTGTATCTAAATGGCAATCACCTTAGATTCACAGAATACAATCCGTGACGACAACAGGAATAGCAGAGTCGGTAATCTTGAATATAGATGCAGCAAAAAAGCGAATAGCTCCTGTGATACAGCTTATAGTACTTCCGGAATATATTATTCGGTCGACACCGATCCGGACATGGGTATCAAGGAAAGAATCAAGGCCGTGCATGGACCTGATTCAAGACAGGTCGGTTTTATTGGCGAACTTGAAGATTTTCTTAGTAATGAGAAGAAGTACCGGAAGGCAACCCAGAAATTTAAGGGCTATATCAGGGGCCGTATGAAAATACAACGAAATACAGATGAATTGATCGATGAATTTGTGAACTCCGGTTATATCGCGGCTCTTAAACAGTTATGTGCACCCGGCTCAGATAAGAATCTGGATTACCACAAGGATTATGCTGAAAAGTATAACATGACTCTGCCGCAGTCGGTGCTGTTTGGAGTAAACGGCACTGCCAGAGATGCCCTTAAAGAATATCAAAAAACTGAAATGCTACGAGGTCAGCATCGAGGCTGTCACAGACCTGAAGATGAAGATAAGGCACGAGCTTATGATAACGCTTCTGTAAACACTCGGAGTTTGCCTGTTTTAAGGAACAAACAGGGAGAATATGAGCCGGTAGATATTGCAGATGATAAGAATAAACTGCCAGAAGGACTTGAAGGTCGGATTGCTCATGTCTTTGGGCGAGAGAAAGTGCTTAGTCAGACACTCCGGTATAAGGGAACAAAAAGGCTATCCGGTGATTTGGCTTACCAGATTCTTGAATCCATGGCAACAGAACTTCTTGTAAAACAGAACAGGCAAACACATACCTCTTCTGAATTAGAACAAATTATCGAACAAGCCAATGCTTCTGGAAAAGATGCGTTTGGTGAACTGTACCGTCACACAGACAGGAAAGTTCTTCGATCTGCCTGGGACGATGCTCGGAAAATACTCAATGAGTATGCTGTAAACATATGGAAGAAGCGAAACAATTTTTGTAAGACAACCGTAAAGATGGTCGAGAAGAAACTTCCCGGAACGATTTATCTCAATGGAAGTCGATATTACTGGCTTCCCAAAAGAGGTGAAAAGACACTCCCGCTTATTCCGGAAAAAGACAAAAATAAACTGCCTGGTTCTCTATTGAAAAATCCAAGCGGTGGCTATTACTGGTTGATGACTCATATTAAATTTCGTCGTCGGATGGTAGAGCCGGGTCATAAAATAGCCACCAAGGATGTTAAAACCGCCCAGAAGCTACAATATCAGGAATGGGAAAGGATACAGGAATATGAACCCAAACTTGCTGAAAGGCTAAAGAAGAGAAGGAAATGGGGAGCAGCCACCAAGCACAAACCAACAGCCGTAAAAGCCGCCAAAAAACTCTGGAAGCAAATTCAGGAAAATGATCCGGATGCGACGGCAAGGATTTTGTCTGACAAACGACCTGAAATATCAAGACCTGATATTGACAGGGTCTGGCCTGATTGGAAAGAGGAAAAGAAAAGGCTGACTCTGATCGAAAACAAAACGCAGCTTCCTGTAGTTTACCCAAAGCAGGGTCTTGTCAAGGAATGGGAACATGGTCTTCGTGCTCCCGGAAAACTTGAGACCATGGTTGATAAGATGAAGAAAGTTGATTGGATAAAGAATAATGCTATGTTGGTTTTTGATGACAATTCACCTGTCCCTTCAAAAGAAATCGCAAGACAATCAAAGGGGCAGGATTGGACTGTCCAACAATCTCAGGAAAATAACCGGTGTCTTATTCAAGGCTCTACTTCCATCGATAAGGATAGTGGAAGATTTAGATTTACAGTTTATAACTCAGGCTTTGATTCAAAGAAAACGCTTGCCGAGGAAGTCTACCACGTTGTCTATGGAATCATTAAAGAATCAAGCCCGAAAACTTTTGGCTCAATTCAGACATGGCACAAGAAAAACATAAAAAACGGTAGCGACCCGACGCTGAACACATCAGAGGCTTTCTCTCAGGCTATGGCTGAGGAAGAATTTGGACATAAGAGCGGTCTTCCGAAAAGTGTTGTTAAAAATGCTCAGAAGGTTTTTTCGGAGAAGAATAAAGTTTCGTCTTCGGTGATGGGGAAAGTAAGGGGGAGTTGGTGATGGCTTTAGTTGGTGAATGGTTATATAAAATGGTTGCGATTTTTGAGGATTTCTTAAGATGTTAATATTGCAAGCCTTATGAAATCGCGATTTCTTGGCTTTTCCGAGCTATTTGGCTTTTTAGTTGTAGCCGGGTTGTAGGTGAATAATAAACTGAAACTCAAAATAGGGTTTCAGTTTATTATGTGTTGTCAGTCTGGCTCTTTAAATGATTCCATCCATTGCGGCCATTGAGGTAGTGGGGCTGACGTGTCATAATTTTTATGCCATTTCAGTCGCCATATTTTTTTTGGACTTATCGTCTGAACTGTGCCGTCCATAAACAGGACGTTTAGCTTTCCACCGTGCCGATTAACTGTAAATCGCCGCATGTGATTGGACGGGTCCTTGGGGCAGAAATCTCCTTCTGTTTCAGGTTCGGTTCCTGTCAATAGATTTCCAAACGGTTCATTCTGTGGTGAGGTTTCATCTTCGTCTATCTGGCCTTGTTGTTTCGGAGGCAGGTCATTCGATTCCGGTCTGCCTGTGTACCAAATCGCACCAGCCATCATAGGTATTCTGCTTGTTCCGGTAAAATTCATCGTCCTCCAGCTATTAGAAGTATCGTGTCCTTCTGACAGTACAACTTCTCTCGGAGTGTCACACAACCACCCATTGAGTCCATAGCTGCCGGAGAAGATTTTATCCGATTTATTTCCCCATACTGAAGATGAATTTCCCCAGTTTGAAAAACCAGCAGATGGGCAAAATTTAAGCCGGTGTGTTTGGTAATAGGATTCCAATGCATTCGGCCAGATATCAGAATTGCTGCTTGAATAGGTGGTATTGTCGTTGGGGTCGGTGTAGTCATAGTCGCCAGCGAAGAAATGCCCGTCATGATCCTCTGTGTACAGAGTCAGAACCAGTCCCCACTGTGCCAGATTCGACATGCACACAACTCGCCGTGCCTGTTCTTTGACTTTGCCAAGTGCGGGCATTAGGATTGCCAGCAGCATAGCGATGATTGAAATTACTACAAGAAGTTCAATGAGTGTGAACCCTGTCTTATTTTTTAGTTGTGTTTTCATTATAGTCAGCTCCTGAATCATATCAGTACTTTGATATATGTTTATAGTGATATTCATTCGAAAAACGTTTATCTTTTGCGCACCCGGTTATATTGAACACAGACTGCTTGTCCGTCTGAGAGATCATTTCAATGTTACAGGTAATTGTTTTATCTTTGTGGTCGATCTGCAAAACAAAGGGTGAGCTATTAGTTAGCGTTTGTTTGTTTTGATTTTCAATCCAGGCGATACCGCTTTCACAGGCCATTTGTGCATGTGTCTTAAGGGCCAGTCGTCTGGACTGTGTCAGCAGAATCCTGCTATTGGCATTTAGGACCAGCGATGCCATCCCAATCAGCGGAATCAGTGCCAGAACCAATATTAATGCAAATCCTTTTCTTTGCTTTATCTGTCTCATTGCACCTGACTCGATTCTTTTTGAAAATAGACAAATGACTGTCTGAGCCGTTTCTGTTTCCTGTCGGTGACAGTTTGCTCGTTCCATGTTGTAATTTCTACTGCATAATGCCCGCTGTCGTTTTTCCAGAGTTGGGTGTTTACTTTCACATGCGGAATGCTCCATACTGACTCTGACTCATCCGGCGATGCCTTACGTGATATTTTCCCGTCTGAAAACATATACGTCACCTGATTGTCCACATGTTCAAGCGTCAATTGGCCATTATCAAAACCGATGATGCGGCTGCATTGTTCGACATCATTTTTGAGTTGTTTAATCGCCTCGGTGGTCGTGTTCCATGTCTGATATATCCTGCCTGACCGAGGTATCTCGGAAATGATCATCCGTAATGGTCTTACAGAAAGGCCTATGAAAACCACCAGAACAGCGGAAATTATTAACATTTCAATAAGAGCATATCCTTGATTCTTAATTGTCATTAGATGCTCCTTTATCGTTGGGCAGATATCGCATCATTTGGATAAGAATGTCTTTTTCCTTTACCTTCATCGACAAATAAAGCTGCACTTGCCTTAACCCCTGCCACTGGCCGGTTCCGTCAGCGGTTTCGATCCGGCAGGTTACTTTAGGCCAGAGTGATTCAAATTTTTCCGAATCAATAGGGCTTCCTGTGACGGCAATAGCGTCCATTTGGGCTTGTCCGGCGGCATAGCAGGTATGCCTGGCCCACAGGTTGTTGTTTAATTTTCCATAAGAATTCCCCATCGCAATAAGTACACCGACAATTATTGCCAGTACTCCGATGGCGACAACAAACTCAACGCTTATTAAACCTTTATGTTTCTTCATTTCATTCATTTTCTTATTGAGGTATCGTATATTGCAGTGAGAAGGTTATCAAGCTGACTATTGCTATGAAAAAAGCATAAACCACCCAGCCGACAATCAGCCCCAGCAGCAGGATAACCAGCGGCCAGCTTGCCGAAGCCAGAACATTTTTGTAATAGTTGTATTTATGGCGATACACATCTTCAAGCCCTTCAAGGATTAAAGGTGTGTTGCCTTTATTGATCTTTTCATCAAAGGCCCATGCGAGGGTTTTGTCCAAACCGCAGGCCTTGGCGGACTGGGAAATATTTTCTCCGGCTTCGATTTTTTTCAGACATTTTCTTAGGATATTCTGGTAGCACAAATTAACATCCAGCCCCATGGTATTTCGCAGAATGACATTTACCGGATACCCTGCGGCAAGACCGACATGAAATATCTGTACAAGATACAGGTTGCTGAACGTCTTTTCAAACCAGTGCCAAACCGGTGTGTGCCATTTGATCCAGTCACCTATACGCGAGATAAAACCTGGATTGCTAGGGTGTCTCCTTCTAAATTTTATATACATACTAAAGAATATGATGACGGAGGGAATGGCTACAACTGTAAGAGCATTTAGTCCCTGTCTCCCGAGAATCCACTTTGCTAGCTCCAGCAGCAATTGGGTTGCCGCTGGCAGAGCTCCCTTTCCTTCGCTCATTTCCCAAAGTACTTCGGCAAATGTTGGAACGATGAATATGGACAGCCCTATCATAATACTAAACATAAAAGTCAGGACAACAAACGGATAAAATAGATTGACATGTTGAGGGATCTTGCATTTATTAATTTTTTCAGACAGGTCTGCATTGAGTGATTCAATAGCTTTGGGCAGTTGATTCATCTTCTCAGCACTTGCGATCGAAGCGAGAATATTAGACGGGCATCTTGGATATCCACGTCGCATAGCCTCCGACAGCGGCCAGCCCTGCGTGAGCCAGTGAGCGATATTATTGAAGATACGAGCTTCTCTTTGTTTTTGTCCGTGTGCTGCGGTTGTCAGGGCCATGGGCAGGGGAAGTGATTGACGCATACTTGTCCCGATAGCGGTAATGACATCCATTGTCAGTCCGAACTTTCGTGCCTGAGCGAATTGGTAAACAGAGATCAGAAAGAGTACAAAGAGGATCGGACTGAAAAATTGAAAAACGCCAACGAACACAGAGAGGATCAGAATGTATTTTAAAAACGCCAAAATCATTGAGGTAACGGCTTTGTACCATGGCCTTTCGAGTTCGCTTGAAGATGGTCCCCAATGAATGATGCAGATTGTTATGGGCAGAAGTAAAACAGGAAGCAGGGAGATCAGAAGTCCTGCATCAACGATTTCACCGTCGAAATAGATCAGCCCGGACAGGAACATTCCCACTGCTGTAGGCAGCAATGTAACCAAAGCAATCCCTGGTTTTTTCCATGTCAGGAATATGAAACCAATAAAAACAGCGATATTTATCAGATGAAGTGTCAGCATTTTACATCAGCACCTTTATAATACCAACCATTGGAAGGAACATTGCCAGAACGATGGTTCCTACGATTCCGCCAACCAGAATAACCAACAGGGGCATCAGAATCGCCTGCATCTGTGACTGCAGGGAAAAAGTCTTAGTCGCATACATTCGCGCCAAACTGTTGAGGTTTTCTTTAAGTTCGTTACGCTGGGCGCCAAGTTGCACTGAGTACAAAAACAGACGTGGGATCGTTTTGCAGTTCATTCCGGCTTCGAGGAAGTTCGATCCCTGCTGAAGCTGTCCAGCCAGAATTGCACAGTCATGCTTTAGTGATTCGCTGCTGGATGACTGGCCGGAAAGTTCAACCGCAGCGTCTAATGTGCATCCGGCATTTACCATCACGGACATGCACTCGGAAAAACGTGCAAGCTGGCCGTTTTTGAAAACACGTCCCACGAAAGGGAGCGACCTGAAAAAGCGTTCTTTCGAACGTCTGCCGGTCGGAGTTAAAGACAGCAGGTTCCAGGCAACCACAACAACTGTAATTAAAACACCGAATCCAATCCAGAAATCCCAGACATGACGTGACATATCAAGTATAAATTGGCTTAAAAATGGCAACCTTAATCCACCACCCGACATATCATAAAGCACTTCAGAAAACGTTGGGATTATCATAATAAGAAGAAATGTTACGATCAGGGCTGCAAGCATGATAACAACCGCAGGATATGTCAGTGATTCGATTATGACACGTTTCGTACGAAGTTCAACCTGCAGATGACGGTTCAGATTTGTGAGCATTTCGCTGAGTCGGCCGGTCTCAACACCGGATTTCAGGATCAATCCGTAGAGCGGCGGAAAATCCTTTTGACGTTTTTCGACGGCCTGGTCGATGGGAAGGCCCTTTTCAAGATCACTTGCGACATCGTTAATGAGCGAGCGCATCTTCGATGATTCGGCATCTTTGGCCAGTTCCCGCAAACCCTGCTCCAGAGGAATCCCAGCCTTTGTCAGTGAAGCAAGCTGTTCGTTGAACAGGATAAACTCATCGTGACCGATGCTTTTAGATACGGCTGGCTCTTTGGTCTTCTCCAACTCTGTGACCTGCAGGTGCAAATCATCCAATGAGGCCTTGGCCTGCTCAATATCGGCAGCTTCAATCGTGCCGGTCATCAATCGTCCGGCAGTAGTGACGGATCGATATTCAAATAATGCCATCGTTTCAGTCCTTAATTTACAAAGGTTTTCTCATGCTCCGCAAACTCGTTCTATTTCATCATTGGTAGTTATGCCCTGGCTGACGAGCCGTCTGCCGTCCTGTATCAGTTTCATGTGGCCGCGGGATTCAAGGGTAGCTTCCAAATGCTCCATATCGCTTTGCTGGAGAATCGTTTTGCGGAGTTGACCGTCCAGTTCGACCATTTCGGCCAGCAGCATTCGACCGTGAAAGCCGGTATTACGACATTTTTCACAGCCGCGGGGTTCGTATGTGCCGTCTTGTGTTTTTACCTTGCAGTATTCACATAGTTTTCGTACAAGACGCTGATTCAGAACTGCTGAGATACCGGAAGTAACCTGGTACGGCTCAATGTTCATTTCCAGAAGACGCAGCAGTGCTCCGCTGCAATTTCCACTGTGCATCGTACTCATCAAAAGGTGGCCGGTCAGGCCTGCCTCAATAGCGATCCTGGCTGTTTCGGCATCACGTATCTCACCGATCATTAAGACTTCCGGATCCTGACGCAGCAGCGAACGCAGCGCCACCGGAAACGTCATCTCTCCCCTCGTGTCAATTTGCACTTGGGTTACCCCTGCGACAGCCCGCTCAACCGGATCTTCCAGAGCGACGATGCTTTTGCCGGGAAACTGCTGCATAATGTATCGCAGCATGGCAGCCAGGGTCGTGCTCTTGCCGCTGCCAGCCGGCCCTGTCAATAAAAGAATTCCCTGGTTTTTGCGGGTAAATTCTTTCAGCGACGATTCGATTGTAGGGTTAAAGCCAAGCTTGACCAACTCTGTCAACGAGTCATTTTCATAAAAAATCCTCACAACTGCCCGTTGGCCGTGAATCGTTGGAAAAACTGCCAACCTCTTATCGATCACTTTGCCGGATTGTGAAACTGCAGGCTGCTCTGGAAGACCTTCAATTCGGCCTTCCTGTGGGATGTCATTTCGGTAAGTCAGAAGGTTTCCAAGCACCTTGAGACGAGAGATTGTATTATCACTGATCGCTAATGGCAGCGTTTCAACAATCTTCAAGCTTCCGTCCATACGGTATTTAACCTGTAGCCCTGTACTGGTAGGCTCAAAGTGAATGTCTGTGGCCCCGAATTGGATGGCTTCTGACAGTATCCCATCGACCAATTCGACGACATTCGGCTTAGCTGAATTATTCATATATTATCCCAACAATGGAAAATTATGATGCGATTTTTGGCAGCATTTACAACTGTAAGACGTTTTAGATACAAAAGTGTTATCTCCAAAATGTAAAAAAGTTTATTTTTCATAAAAAACATGGTAACATAATGACCGCCAAATCGTCATAAATAGTAAAGTGCAAGGATTTATTTAAGGTATTATGGCCATTACCCCGAACAGTGTAGGATTAACATTTGACCTGTTGCGTGCCGAAGCGGTTCCTCTGAGCCAGCAGTGGATTCTGCATGGAATGCGTGATTACGGCCCTGCATTAGTCACGATGCTATGGAGGATATTGGGCAACAAAGAAGATGTTTGCGACGCATACCAGGACACTTTCCTGAATCTTGCACACCTGCCGGACAAGAGAAAACCAAAAAATGTTCGAGCTTACCTGTTTAGTACCGCATCGAATGTGGCGATTTCAATGCTGAGGTATAAACAATTACAACGCAGACACCAGGACGCTCTTCTAAAAAAATACGAAAGCACACAAAATGATTTTTGCATGGACCTCGATGCTGCAGGTTTACAACAACAACTTCGTGATGCGATTGCCGAATTGCCTGAGTACCTTGGAAATGTTATTGTTTTGCGGGACCTTGCTCAAATGCCGTATTCGCAGGTCGCGAAAATTTTGGGTATACGAACAACAGCAGCAAGGGTGTACCGCCATAAAGCGATCAAGCTGTTGTCTATGTGGATGTCAAAGCAAGAAAATCGAGATGAATTATGAAAGCCAACCAAAATATAAAACAATGCCGCAGGATGAATAAGGGTCGAGGATTGTGGAACAATTATAAACAGAGGCTGCTGGAACGGTTGAGCGATCACGTTTCCGGATGTCCGCGGTGTCAGCGGCGAATGGCAATGGTCAATCGTGTTGAGCTTGGACTGATGCTGATGAAAACGCAGCCGCTGGATATTGAACTACTGTCGCAGGCAAACAATCGAACACTGGATGTTCTAAAACATGCTTTGCGGTACGCACCAAAATCTGTTTCTTTGCGAAACGCCAGGTCCGATACAAGACGATTTGAGAAAATGCGACCTGGCCTGGAACGTGTTCTGAACGCAGCAGCATGCCTGTTCATCGTTATAATGATCAGGAGCGGCGTGTCCAATTCTCTGTTAGACTGCAAAAATCAGGGGCAAACGGCTTTCGAGAACTATTATGCCCGTAATCTCGATAGCCAAACGTATGATGAAATATTTCCAACGGATATATAAAACCTGACACAATGGACAGAGTCTATTGAATCCGGATGCATGGACAAAGTCCATTTGATACTATTTCTTTTTGAAAGTTCTTTAAATTGCTGTTTTAGTAAAAAAAACGGAGACGTATATTTGCTAGGAACGATGTCGAACTTAAGTGTGGAGTCATTTTGGTGACAGATATTTTAGGCTGACAAACAGAAGTCTTGCTTGGCACGCTTTAGAGCTTTGCTCAAATAGATTATTGTTGTCTTTGATATTATTTGGTCCTCCGTTTTTTATAGACAAGACAGATAGACGAGGCGAACATCAGTACTAGAGAAGTTGGTTCTGGGATTGGCACTGTAAAGCCACTGTCAAGGACATCGCTTGGATTATCAGGATTCACCACTTCATAGAACTGTTTCCCTGGCTCATCACTTCCATCCCACAAAAAGGAAACTGCAAAACCAGAGACTGATTCACCTATCATGATCGGCTGGTTTCTTGCTAGTGCATCAAAGCCCCCGTTGCTTAGCAGGGCTTCGTTAGGCTGCCAGGTAATCTGGTCCCAGTCTGTATCCGACGCTGCATCTGATGTATTCTGAAGGGATGCAGCGTTGCCGTGTTCAAACCAGATAGTGAATTCTTCAACTCCTGCATCCAGTGCCAGATTAGTTACAGTGTAATTGTAAACCCACTGATTGCCGAAAACATTTTCAACGGAATATCTAATCTCAATTAAACCAGCAAAACTTACACTGCTCATAATTAAGATGCTTACCAATAGACTGTATTTCTTCATCACATTTTCCCCTTTGTAATCCTCAATTCAATCCTAATTAACCGCAATTACAAATACCCTAATCGTGTCTAATTGTCAATAGTGATCAGCCAATTATCAGCCATAACAGCAAAGTCCATGATATTGACAATTCCATCACCAGCCGGTGGAGGTGCAATGTCAGCCAGTGAATTGCCGCTTAGCCAGTCATTAACAAGAATCTCCAGGTCTTTCATATTCACTGTGCCATCTCCGTTAAAATCGCCAATTTCCCGATTTGTTCCAATCAGCAGGCTAATAAAATCCAGTACCTGTCCTGGCTCAGTTGAAGAGTCAAAATTAATCCGACCTGAAAGCTTAATTATAGGTGTTGAAACTACATGGTCTACTCGTACTGTAATAGTGTCTGAACTTGTTATCGTTGACCTGGCTGATATTCCGCTTATCGAAATGTCACTATCGATTAATGTTACGTTGTTCTCATCTTGTTCGACAACCATAACAACGTTGCTGACATCTTGGTCTCTCGTATTTTCCAGAATGACTGAGAAAGTGTAATCGAAAGTTGAGCGTCCCACACGTACGGTTTCCATAAGATTCCATGAATTAATCAATATGTGTTTTGCAACTATGGTTGTTGCTGCATCGGCAATCTCTGGATGCTCTTCATAGTTACCTGCGTTATCCTTTGCAACGCTGTAAAATGCATAGCTGTGGTCTACCTCTCCGCTATATTCAATAGTACTATTTGTGGTGGTTCGCCAGAGAGTAAATTTACTGCCGTTATCTGATACATAAATATCAAAACTTCCAAGGCCGCTGCCGCCGGGGATGTCATCACCAGAAATGATTAAATTAATTGGTGAGAGCAGTTCTGTTTCCAATGTTTCGATCTGGCTATAAGGCAGGTCAGCATCGATTGTGACAAGACATTCAAGGCTCGGATCGGTTCCTGCTGATGGATCATGCGGTTTAACTTGATTAGTAGCAATAGTCTCAGAAAAATCAAAGGTGATATATGCTATATTTCGAATCTCAGTTCCAGTGGGTAGACTAGGCAACGGTCTTATAACAAAACTGAAGTGTCCCATACCCCTGCCGCTGTCGTCTTCCGGCGGCAAAAAGCCATAATCAACGCCGGGAGGCAAGCCGGTAGATGGATCAATTGAATAGAACTTAGCATATACTTCACTGGTCGCAAGATGAATACCAGCCTCTATATGAACATTAAAATCCAATCCATTGAAACGCATCGGCTCGATCCACTCAAAGTGCTGTGTATTAGCGGGCACTGAAATAATGTGGTCGCCAAAGG
>DAOWHR010000079.1 GCA_030641315.1 Anaerohalosphaeraceae bacterium
AACCTCATCGGCAACTGCGGCAAAGACAGTATCAGGTATAAGCAATCTCAGGTTGCCTGTGATCTTCAGACTGCCATCGGAATTATGCCCCTCGTTTGCCCAGAAATCTATAACGCCGTTGATCTCAATATCAGCGTTATTTGTGTTGACCGTATCATAGACAACTGTTCCTGTACGTTCCTCGAACTGATAGCTTACTACAGGGGTGACCGTTGGGGTGACGGCGGTTACAGTGTAATCAGCTGTCAGCCATTGGCTTGCTAACTGAATGACATCATAAATATCGACCAGACAATCGTTGTTCAAATCGCCCGGACCGACACCTTCACATTGACCGACAGATGCCAGCATGATATCATCGATAAATACTATACCTGTTCCGCCAGCGGTATTGCCATTGCCAAAACCTATTGTAAGCTTTGTTACACCTGCGAGGTCAACGCCCTGTGATGCAATATCGGCCAGACTTATCTGCCAATCCCACCACATATCCGTTGCCGTCGTATTGGGACCGTTATAAACAACAGTTGCCGAACCAGTGGAGTCTTCGACGGTCAGAAAAATCTCTTCATCGCTGTTCGTGCCCTGCCCAAAGAACGATATTGACAGGACGGAATAAACACTTACGGAAAAGTTTGACGGTGGATTGAATGATAAGGATGCCTGCGACTTAAATGTACCTGATGAATTATCATAATTGCATTGCATCGATCCGTTAATATCGTCCAGACCGGCTGCGGCACCGCCGTCAACCAACCAGGACGCGGTAAGTTCCGCACTGTCATCATAGCCTGCAAAATCATCTATATATTCATATACAGTTTCGATCCGGGGTATGGTCATGTTCCAGATGTCACCGGCAACGATTATCGACGAAGAAGCGTCAAGAGTATTGACCTGCCATTGATATTGGCCAGCCGGTAAAACACCGCTTGAGACAGAAGCAGCCATATCGGCAAATGGTGCGTTAGTTTGTAAATAATTGCCAACGTACGTTAGATTTCCGTCGGGACCGAAATAGACATCATAGGAACTGACGAAATCGCTGCCAGTCCAACTGACCTGTTCGGTAGTTCTGTCCATTTGCGCGCCATCGGCAGGAACAGGATCGGTTGCCTTGCCGCCTGTTGTAAACAGCCAGACCGGACCTTGATATTCTGTTCCGTCATCGGTTACATCTACGCGCCAGTAATATGTTGTCATGTAATCCAGCATGCCCGGTGCGGGTGTGTAAGCAGCAGTTGTACCTGTCGAATGCGCCGAGAGAATCTCATCACATGCAATGGTTGTTCCAATATTAATATCAAATGTTGGGGACGTAGTTTTGACAGGCACCCAACTCATCTCAGCGGCAGGATCAACTCCTGGAGCGTTTATAGAAGGCGTTGGTGTTGTCACAGAAGGATCGTCGGATGCATGTGTTACAACTACATTACCAACAAGGGAACGCCCTTTTATAGAAGGCCTGGATAGTAATATCCACAGAGGATCACCTACTGAATAGCCTGCTCCTGCGGAGCCTGTTGAAAGAGAAAGATTCACTTCGTGTGCCTCAGCAATACTTTGAGCCGAGAACGGATCGAGCGGCCCTGAAGAATCTATCAAAGTCGCACCGACAGTGGCAATAAGCCCAAAGGTGGCTGCATCACGCTTGGCGTCGAAATTGGCTGCTAATGAAGCGTTGCCGCCAGCAAACAGTTCCACTGCCAAAGTGATGAAATCGTTACCGTCTCTCTGGCCCACCATGACAGTCACATCAAGGTCCATGTTCTCTTCGAAGGTGCCTACCTGCTGGTAAAGCCATCTGCCGTTACCCAGTTCGGCCCAGTTATCACCATAAGGATTTTCCGGATAGCCGACAGCACCTTCATCAGATGTATAGGTATAGGCAAGGGCATCGTACCATTCATAGATATCATTGCTTTGTGCCCCTGCGGTCAATACCGGGTCATCAAAGCGAGGGTTATCTATTGGCACAGGCCACAGGTCCGCTTTAGTGACTGAAGAAAAAGCCACACAGATCAAGATTACAACTACCGCAACACTACAATTAATCAACTTTGATTCGCGCATAAATCCCTCTTACGTTGACAGACAGTACGTACCGACAATAATTGAAAAATATGATGAGGGACCTAAACTTGATAAGGTCCCTCACCATTTAACATCAACATCTAATGAGCTTAGTTGCAATTAAGAAGACCGCTGGCAGTGCCGGCGACCCTGTTGCAGTTGAGCCATACAGAGGCAAGCTCAGCAAAATCATACATGTCAACCGCACAGTCAGGCACACCGTCCGGGCCGGTAACATCAAACAGTTCAAGCCCTACCTGGTCGACACAGATAGCCTTATCAGGCAATACCTCGACATACTCTTTGGCGATCGCATAAGAATCTACCGGATAGCTGTATATCTTGACGTCGTCGAGAAGGCCTACATGGGCCTGTTCTGCAAGACCATCACTGCTAACTCGTCTTGCCCCAAACAGCAAAATGCCAAGATTGTCAAGATCTGGTTTGTTGGCAAGGCCAACTGTTTCCGAACGCAGCAGACCGTCAAGATATATCCTGGCAACACCTGTCCAGGCTTCTTCTACCTCATCATAACTGCGTTCGTAAACGCCCGTCATGAAGTGCCACTCGGTATCTCTTACGTCTGGCTCGGTCTCGCTTGGAACCTGGGCCCGGGCAGTTATGCCGCCATCCCAGAAATTCGCTCTTCCATAATATCTATTGAGAACAAAGGCACTGTTAGTGTCATCCGGATCCACGCCGTCAGTATCATCGTACTGAACCCTGACAATAGTCGGATAATAATAATTGTAAATTTCAATACTGGGACACTTTATCCATGCACTGACTGTCAAACCCAGGTGGTTAAATCTTAGGGCATCTTCACTGCCGGGAATTTTAACAAAACCCAACTGATAACCTTCAACTCCCAGGTTGGCACCAAGCGACAGTGCGCCGTCGCCTACAATACCTGTGTCATAACCAACGTCAGGTACGTTAGCATCGAGAGCGTTTGGATCGATAACAACACCTGTATTAAGGTTGCCCTGTGAATCGGTGAGGTCATTATCAAAGGCATAATGAGCAACAAGACGTTCGGTCATAAGAACTGCCTGGGTTGTTTCATCCGAATCGCCTTTGTTGTTATCGACAACACAGGAGTACAGACCTTCGTCTGCCTGCGTTACACCGGCAACTGTCAGCGTATCGGTAGACGAACCAGATATTTTGCCGCCATCTGAAAGAGGCGAGCCGTCCTTTTGCCATTTGTGATTTACAATGTTCAGACCGGTAACAGTAAATGTCGCATTTTCTGTGCCATCACCTGGAACAAGCACGCCGACTGGCTGCTCGTCGATCTGGGGAACCTCAGGCGCGGTTGTAAAGTTCCACACTTTTCCAGTGATAGTCTCGGCACTATCATTTACAACATCAACACGCCAATAGTACTGTGTGGCATAGGGCATCGTTCCCAAACCAGTGTAAGGCGAAGTCGCTGGGTCAACAACAGTTGTTCCGGCGTCGCTGAAATTAGGATCGCCCTGTCTGTGATAAAGGACATAATGGTCAACCACGCCAATTGGAGGAGCGTTCCATTTAAGCTCAGAATCAATCTCGGCGCGAGGCTCGTTGTTAGCCGGGCTGACAAGAACAGCTGTTGTTGGAAGCTCAACGCTAACGTTGTCAATAAGCGTCCTCTGGGCACCGGCAGCACGTATCTGTAACCATAAAGGTTCACCGACGGTTCCGGTTTCTCCCGTAGACAGACTCAAAGTAATTTCAGCCGAATCAGAAGCCGCCAAAGCGGGCTTAACAAGATCAGATATAGCGATCTGAGTTGCAACTACCGCAGATTCCAGTGTCGGTGTCTGACTGTTTGAATTAGCTGCCAACGCTGGGTTACCACCAGCCCACAGACTTATATAGAGCCCTGAGAAAGTCTTGCCACTGATACTTCCAATCAGAAAGCTAATGTCAATATCCATGTTCGCTTCCCAAGTACCAATCTGCTGGTAGAACCAGTTCTGGTTTCCCATCTCACCCCAGTTTGAACCATACGGAGTCTCAGGAACTCCACTGGCTGTTTCTTCAATAACTCCACCATACTGAGTACGGTTCCACCAGTCAGACACTGCTGTTTGCTTTGCTCCGGCAGCGAGAGTATCGGCCTCGAAGCTTGGATTGAGCAGTGAAGGCGTGTTCAGGCCCGCATGTACACCCGCTGCCATCAATAAGATGATGCATATAAATGTTACATACTTTGTCATGGTTATTCTCCTTACAAAATAAATTTGCATTATAATCTATTCGTTCAGCAGCTAGTTATCATTTGCAATTAACAAGACCACTGGAAGCGCCTGCTACTCTGTTGCAGTTGAGCCATTCGGCAGCAAACGCTGCAAAATCATACATATCAATTATGCAGTCAGACACACCGTCCGGGCCTGTAACATCGAATACTTCGAGTCCGGCCAGCTCTACACAGATAGCCTTTTCCGGCATTATCTCGACGTAATTATTGGCAATCGTATAAGCATCTAACGGATAGCTGTATATCTTGACGTCGTCTATCAATCCCTTAAATGGACGAACAATATTTCCAGCCGCATTGAGATACTGGCCACCAATTCTTAGCGTAGCCATGGTATCGAATACAGTTGTGTCATTAGTACCGTTGTTGGAAATTGCAAATTTCCCATCAATATAAAGCCTCTGTTCACCGTTAACAGCATCGTACGATCCTGTAATAAAATGCCATTGACCGTCACGCATATCCGGAAGATCGGTAGGTGAATTGATTACGGCAATACCTTCAGTCTTGAATCTTCCACGGCCACCATTGTAATGATCAAGCAGAACATCGTTAACTGACGCATCATCATCCCTTGAGTCAAGCACAGCAGCATGGCCAAGGCCTGTTACAGTTGTATTGATCCATGCGCTTACCGTGATACCAAGCGGGAAGAAGTTCGCACTGCCAGCACTGTTAGGAATCGCAACGAAACCGGGCTGATACCCTTCAACACCTTCATTTGCGGCAAGTTCCAGAGCACCGGTTCCAATTAAACCGGTTCCATAGCCAACATCAGGAACAAGAGAGTCCGCTTCGTTAGGGTCAACAACAACACCTGTTTCCAGGTTGCCCTGTGAATCGGTGAGGTCATTATCAAATGCAAAATGAGCCACAAGACGCTCGGTCATAAGAAGCGCCTGGGTTGTTTCGTCAGCATCGCCTTTATTGTTATCGACAACACAGGAGTACAGGCCTTCATCAGCAAGTGTGGCACCAGTCACTGTCAGAACAGCGGTAGATGAGCCTGATATATTGCCAACATCCGAAAGTGGACTGCCGTCTTTTTGCCATTTGTAATTTACGATATTAAGGCCTGCAAGGGTAAATGTCGCATCGGCCGAACCGTCACCGGGAACCAAAACTCCCTCCGGCTGTTCGTCGACCTGAGGAACTTCAGGGGCGGTCGTAAAGGACCACAATTTTCCGATAATCGTCTCAGCACTATCATTTACAACATCAACACGCCAGTAGTACTGTGTGGCATAGGGCATCGTTCCCAAACCCTCGTAAGGCGAAGTCGCAGGATCAACTACCGTCGTTCCGGCATCGGCGAAATTAGGATCGCCCTGCCTTACATTCAGTATATAGTGATCAACTATACCAACCGGCGGAGCGGACCACTCAAGGTCAGCATTGATGGGTGCACGATCATAACCGTTTGGTGTCGGACCGACAAGAACCGGTGCCAAAGGGAACACGACATCGACGTTATCAATGAGTGCCCTGCCGCCATCAGGTGACTTATTTATTTGGATCCACAAAGGAGCGCCAACGGTATAACCGGTTCCCGTTGAAAATGAAACAACCTGCTCAGATATCCCCATATCGGCAGTCGCAAAAGGAGTTATCGCTTCCGATCTTGCGATCTGCACGGCCCCTACTTGCGTCTCCAGAGGATTTTCTGTATCAAACTGCAGATTAACATCAGCAGCTAGAGCCGGGTCACCACCAACCAGAAGGGTGACATACACAGAGGTAAATTCCTTGGTGCTTCTCTGACCAGCCAGAAAACTTATGCCAAGATCCATGTTCTCTTCATATGTCCCTATCTGCTGATAGAGCCATCGGTTGTTGCCCAGTTCGGCCCAGTTGTCTCCATATAGTGTCTCCGGATACGTATCCCCTGCATCATCAGCCGTGTAGGTAAAACCAACGGCATCGAACCAATCATTGATGTCATTACTTTGTGCCCCTGCACCAAGTTCAGGGTCTTCGAAGCTGGGATTTATAATTGCCGGATCAAACAGACCCGCATGTACACCCGCTGCCATCAACATAACAACACAAACCACCGCAACACACTTCCTCATGATCTTTCTCCTTACAAAATAAACAGACACCAATTTATTCGGCAACTCTCACGCCTGAGATTAGCTTCTGTTACGCAGTATTATGTCGTGAAAAACAACCCATAATAAAAGCTAATATCAAGCTGATAACACTTGCATTCAGCCGGTATTTTACAAAATCCGGGGCGACCTTTCAGCCGCCCCGGAAAGCATATCACTTATTTACGTTTGCGACGAATTGCAATGATCGAACCCAAACCCAACAAAGCCATAGTGGCAGGCTCTGGAACCAGGGTTACTTCGACATTGTCGACAAGCCCTTTACCTGATACCGAAGGCCTTGAGAACAACAGCCACAACGGATCGCCGACAGCATAACCGGTACCGACAGTTCCTGTCGATAGCTGCACGGATATTTCCTGAGTCCTAAGGACAGGTGCCGTGTCCGGATCTGTGAAGGGATCAATGTTTCC
>DAOWHR010000219.1 GCA_030641315.1 Anaerohalosphaeraceae bacterium
GTCTCCTCACCGCAAACAAACGCCCCTGCGCCCAGTACAATACGCAGATCGAGCGATACCCCGCTGCCAAGAATATCGTCTCCCAATAATCCGCGTTCCCTGCATATTTCCAGGGCCTCGCTCATACGCTTGATCGCAAGCGGATATTCCGCACGAATATAAAATTTGCCCTGCTTGGCCCCGACTGTCACCGCCGCGATAACCGCCCCCTCGATCACCCGGTACGGATAAGACTCCATCAGCATCCTGTCCATAAACGCGCCCGGATCGCCCTCGTCCCCGTTGCAGACGGCATATTTATCAGGCGATTCACTTCCACACACCATCGCCCACTTTTGCCACGTCTCAAACCCCGCCCCGCCGCGCCCGCGCAAACCGCTGCGTTTGATCTGTTCTATCACAGCAGCACTGTCTTGCTCCTCAACGCATTTCTTATAAGCGGCAAATCCGTCATACGACAAATACTCATCAATATCCACCGGCGAGATCGTCCCGCAAAACTCCGATGCGATATGTTTCTGCCTGTCGAGAAAATCTGCAAGCTGCTCATCCCGAACATCCGCCGGATACCGCCTAATATCCTCACCAACCTTATCCGTCAGCACAAGGTCAAGCACCCGTGAAATTTTATTTTTCACCCTGGTCCTAACATCCTGGATATTGAAATGCCTGAGCAATATACTCTCAGCGTCCTCCGGCAGCACCTGAGTATACAAAAACTCTTCACCGCCTGGCAATACTATCTCCAATAGCGGTGTCTGATAACACATCCCAACACACCCGACATGCTTTACTGCTGCCCTGATACCGGTCTTGTCAATAACCTCTTCAACCGCCTTGAGCAGTTTACCGCTCCCCCGAGCAACACAGCACGAACCCAAACCGAGTCGTATCTCACCGAACTCGCTCAACGGTTCGATCGAAGTTTTCTTACCTGCCTTTTTCTCCTTAGACTTTGATGCCTCCCTCGCAAGAAAATCGTCTATCGCTTTACCCACCGTATCGCTGGCAAGATGCCCGTACGTCACCTCGCCGATCTGTACCGCCGGCGCAAGCGTACAACACCCAAGACAAGCAACACGTTCCACCGTAAACAATCCGTCTACGTCCGTGTCCCCGCCGTCCTCGATATTCAGATAGCGTAAAAAAGATTCGTAAACCCTATCTGCCCCCTTAACATGACAAGCCGTACCCACGCAAACACGTATGATATGCTCACCCGCAGGACTGTGCCTGAACTGATCGTAAAATGTTGATATCCCCGCAACGGACGCCGCCGTGATCTCCGTCAGCTCACACAGCTTATCCAGAGCCTCCTGCGGAAGATAACCGTAATGCCCCTGTATCGCCTGCAGCAGCTCAAGCACCTTTTCCTGCCCCGAACCGATACGCTCGATAGCCTCGCCAACAAATGTCACATCAACCCGCTCCATCAAACCCCTTTACCTGACCGGCTCAGTATGAAATATAATTGCAAGTGTATGCACATAAAATCTTTATCTCAAAAACAACATAAGACGAAATAAATCCCTCACAACAATGAAAATAAGCGATTATTCATTTTAAAGCAAGGTTAATTAGTATCTTTCGATAAACGCTGGCCTCATATTTCTCGTTTTCCACTGGTCATATAACGCCCAGGCAGGTACAATCACCAGCCTGTCATAAACAGCCAGACTTCATTATCCAGGAAGCATTTATGAGTACCGATGAACCGGACCAACAAGATCACAACCAACCGCATCGCCGCCGAAAGCGATACACCGGCACACACCCAAAACGCTTCGCCGAAAAATACAAGGAACACGCTATAGAGGAATATCCCGAACTTGCCCAGCACCTGCGCAGCAAAGGCAAGACCCCTGCCGACACACACATCCCCATCTTGGTAGCCCAGATCATGGCCGCACTAAGCCCCTCACCAGGCCAGGTCGCCGCCGACTGCACGCTCGGATACGGCGGACATGCCGTCGAATTTGCCCAGCGGATCGGCTCTGCTGGCAAACTGGTCGCCATCGATGTTGATGCGGCCCAACTTCATCGTACCCGTCTCCGGCTCGAAGCCCTCTGCCCCGACGTACCAATGACGTTTCACCGAAGCAACTTCGCCGGGATCGCCAACATAATGACGCAGGAAGAGATCGCCGGATTCGACATCATCTTTGCGGACCTGGGCCTATCGAGTATGCAGATCGACAACCCCGACCGCGGCATGAGCTACCGCCAGAACGGACCGCTGGACATGCGAATGGACGACAGGCGAAAACGAACCGCTGCCGACCTCCTTAACACCCTCTCCGAAGAAGCACTCTCAGACGCCTTGTGCGACTTATCCGATGAACCGGACCACCACGCCATCGCCCAGCGGATCGTCAACCGCAGACAAACCCAACCCCTGACACGCATACCCCAACTGGTAAAGCTGATATTCGATACCAAGGGATTATCCCTCCCCGAATACAAACAGCAGCAGCGTACAAAACCCGGCGGCCTTCACCCAGCCGCAAGAACATTTCAGGCTCTCAGAATACTCGTAAACGATGAACAAGCCGCTCTAAAGGAACTCTTGCGTACAGCACCCTATTGCCTCAATCCAGGCGGACGCATCGGCATCATCAGCTTCCACAGCGGAGAGGACAGGCTCGTAAAAAAAACATTCGCCCAACAATCACGCACCGGAATCTACCAGGCCGCATCGGACAAAGTCATA
Organism: Anaerohalosphaeraceae bacterium; assembly: GCA_030641315.1. Lineage (GTDB taxonomy): Bacteria > Planctomycetota > Phycisphaerae > Sedimentisphaerales > Anaerohalosphaeraceae > DAOWHR01. The sequence goes on from DAOWHR010000219.1 coordinate 2,711, forward strand.
GTACCGCAGCAGGAAGAGATCGCCGCAAACACAAGAAGCAAATCAGCAAAATTCCGATGGGCAATTAAACCAGCATAATAACTTCCCTGCCATACAATCAAAGGTAACACGATCAAAGATGCCTATTCAAAAGAATACACCGCGAAGATCCGATAAGGCCCCGGCTCCGAATTATTGAAAAGCCCATCTTCCAAACATTGCTTTGCTCGCTCGAATGAGTCAATCAAACAATGTTGATTCGTTTCAATCTCCTCAGCAAGCCCGTTGCACGAAAGCGGCGAGCATTCTGGTGTGGCTCCGCACATAAATGTCGCTACGTCATAGCCTTCAAGTTTTTTCTTGTCAGGCACTTTGACATTTTCCCCAAATGTTCTATCTGGATCATAACGGTGCCAACCCATATCATCTTCATGAAACTCATGCTCGTAAATTTCATAATAGAAAAACTTCACCCCGGCAATATCAATCGAATTATCCCCTGCAAGTTCCGTAATTATTTCCGGTGAATCAAACAGCCAGTGCCCATTGTGCTTCCAATATTCAAAGTAGTAGGTGTCAAAATAATCTGACATGCAACCGCTAACCGAATAAATATCAACAACGCCATCCGCTTTTAGCCAATCATCCCTGTCGGCCACCCTCTTAGCCATATATCCCGCTGGAATCATAACGACAACCTAACAGCCTTAATAATAAACTCTTAATCATTGCTTTTAAACTAAAAAAACCTGTGTTAATCTGTGCAAAATCAGCGTAATCCGCGGTTTCTTTATTTTTCAGTGGTTAAATATTTTTTCTCTCTGTAATACAATCCTGTATTTCCTTGTTTTTCATGCACGTTTTTCAAAAACCAAATCCATAACCTATTGCAATAGAAAAGGTTGCCTCCAAATCACCTATTGCCCGACTTTTAGCCTTTTCATCCTTTTTAATCCGCGAAAATCCGCGTAATCCGCGGTTGCTTTTTGGTTGCGGCTATGCTGCGCCAAGCATTCCGTGGTAAATCTTTTGTTGTTAATTAGCGTCCATTAGTGTTAATTCGTGGTTCTTTTTTGTCTTTTAATCCGCGAAATCCGCGGTTGCTTTATTTTTCAGTGGTTAAATATTTTTGTGTTTTTCTCTGTGACCTCGGTGCCCTCTGTGGCAAAAAAATCGGTTGCGGCTGGACCACCCTAGCTGCCTCATTCACCAATGCAATACAAATTTTCCTTCGACCGAATATAAATCCGCCCATCGACAAACGCAGGCGACGCAAGACAAACCTCGCCGATCTCGCTGACCGCGACCTCCTTATATCCATCGTCAAAAGTTGCGACGATCATCTTGCCCTCACCTTCGATCAGATACATCTTATCACCGGCGATCACCGGCGATGCGTTAAAGAATCCGTCGATTTCATGCTCCCAAAGCATCCCCCCGTCAGCGACACTGTAGCAGATCAACACCCCTTCCGTCGTCAGCGTTATAACCACATTGCCGTCGCTTATCGGGCTGCAAACGTCCGGCACCTCGTCTTCACCTTTCCATGCGATATGCGTCTCGGTAACATCTCCGGTGCCGTCCGTCCTGATCGCCGCGATATGGCTGTATGGCTCGATCGCGAAAACGAAACCGCCTGCATAGATCGGCGTAGATGCAATATCACCTTCGATACACTCAGCACGCCAGATCTCCTTGCCGCTGCCTGCTTCGTATGCGATAGCGTAAGGATCGGAACAGGTCAGGATCGTATCGGTCCCATCGATATTTATTACCGTAGGTGATGGCCACGAATTCGCGACCGGCCTGACAAACTGCCACACGATACTGCCCGTCGATATATTCATCGAGATCAGTTTTGACCTGTTCTCATCGCTGCCCCCCTGGTCATACTGAACGATCACTCTGTCCTGATACATAGCAAGCGATGCGGAAAAACCGTAAATGCTGTCAGGCACCCCAAGGTTCTTGGCCCAAAGACGTTTTCCAGCATAATCGAAACATCCGATATCTCCGTTAGCAAAGATAACGCAAACATGCTTGCCGTCAGTAACCGCCGTCGGTGCCGCAAAACCAGTATCCTCCATAACCTCAACTTCTTCGTCACCTCGGCCCGGCACATTCGACATATCGCCAACCCACAACATATCACCTTTGGCCGCGTCATAACAATAAACCTGTCTCTGCTGTTCGTCCGCACCCGTCAAGAACACCCTGTCTCCCCACACCACAGGCGAACTCATCCCGTTGATCGGTACCGCCGTCTTCCACAGCACACCGGTTCCGGCTTTAACATCGAACTCAGTAAGATATTCACCAACCGCTATACCAAGCCCGCCAGGACCGCGAAAGCTCGCCCAGTTAGCCTTGATCTCTTCATCAGTAGGATACTTGGGACCTTCAACCACACTGCCCCCAGCCTGGGCGCCTTCATCTTCAAGCACTTCCGAATAATCCACACCCTCGCCCACAAAAATAAATATCACCCACACCGACGCGATAAGCATCGCCGCAGTTACGGACCGCCGCGCAAACAACGCACGCTTTTTCTGCGTCTCAGGCAGCTCCGCATCACCGGTCGGACAGGGCAGCTTAACCGCCACATTCCAAGCGAACTTCATCGAAAAGAATACTATCGCAAGACTTATCAGCAAACCAAGACTACCCCTTCGTGTCCTGTCGAGCCTGCGAAATGTTATCCGACGAAGCTCAAGATCGAGCTGACGCATATGTTCGACCACACTTGCGTTGTCAGGCTGCTCCTTAACGATCAGTTTCAATCCGGCAAGCTGTTCGGTAAGCGACGGCTCAACGACTTTGCCCTGAATATAATTGACCGTCAAACCAACAACAAGAACCGCCGCGACAAACCCGGCGATCACCGCCGTCACTGCCATTGCCTTATAATATACCCCAACGCGATCTGTCTCTGTTGTTTCACTTTTACGATCCATCAGCATTGCTCCGATAGTTTTTTTAGCCTTACATTTTCAATAGGGCAGTACTTAAAACATCTGCCGCACGAAAAACATCCCGCGCGATCAGCTTCATATTCGCTTCGCTTCCATTGTATGCTGCTCCTGATAAGCTTAACACCTGCCGCAAGACCAACTAACGCCCCAGCGAGAATACTTCCAAACACAAACTGCTTTTGCACCTTTGCCGCGTTACCATAAAGCTCGGCTATCGTCATCCCGGTCCCCCGAAAAGCGACACTCGCATCGGTAGTATCGTCCACCTCACCGCTCTCTTCCGCGTATATCCTGTCAGCAAGCCTGACCGTAACATGTGCCCTTGACGCTCCGCCGCTAAGCAGATACCCCGCAAAACCGAACACAACAACCAGCACCGGCAGCAGCAAAATATTCACCCCAAGCCTTTTCTTGTTCACCCGGTAATCACCCTCGGCCCACTCCGCCGTAGGCCTGTTGATCGCCCCGAACGGACAGGCGTCCTCACACAGCCGACACTTGATACACTCATCAGGCGTGATAGTAACCCTTTTCCTGCTCACACGGGAAAGTTGCCTCAAGATCACACCGTACGGACAAAGAAACCTGCAATATGGCCTCCCCACAAACACCGCAATTAAGAGCATACACCCGCCGACCACAACCATATTAACATTACCACCAAGCCGAAATATCGCGATAAACGGATCATACCTGCAAATAACAAACGCACTCCCCGTCGCCGCCATCAACACCGCGATCGCAAGATAAGCATAAGCGAACAATCGAAGCGTCCCAGCCAGCCACACAGGCAGCGCCACCGGCTTTAGCAGGACTATATCCTGTATCGCGCCCAACGGACATGCCGCCGCGCAAAACGCCCTGCCGAAAAACAACGTAAACACCAATGGCAGCACAAAGAACAATAAACCCGCCAGTGGTATCGCGTAATTCGTATCAAACACCGAAAGCACAACATTACCGATAGCCCCGATAGAACAGATGCACCCCTCACGCCAGAAGCCAAAATACAGGATCGAACCAAGCATCAGCCAGAAGATGCCCTTCCTGCTTCGCTTCTTATAAACCAGAAAACACGTCAGGCTCATCACCGCAACAAGCACCGCCACATCGACATACTCAAGCACGTTCGATCTCGCACCCGGATTAACCATAGTGGGCTGCTGATAACCGCTGTCAAACTCAGGAGGTGGAAAACGCTCGGCACCAAACACCGCACCGACTGCGCACAGCAGCACAACACCACAAAATATTTTACCCAGGCTGCTTATCTTCATCAGTGCTCCCCTTTTAGTATATAAGGATCACTGGCAGGCACACGCTTAAACGCTTCCGATGGACAAGCAACCGCGATAGCGCACTCGTTACAGTTCAAACACCTGTCATGTCGAACCTGCAAATAAAGCGATCCGTTCCCAAACGCACCGCAACCCTTAACGCACTTGCCGCACCCGATACACAAAGGCTCTTCGATATGATATTCGTAATAAGGGTCCTCAACAAACTTCCGCTTGATCGCCCCCGTCGGACATAACTCGTTCTCCGCCCCCGTATCCAAACCAGGCGGCTCAGGCTCAAGATAACCCGTACAAAGATCGCAGTACCCGCACAGTTCGTGAGCATGAACGCACTTAACTGCCGACTCCTCAAGCACGCAATACGTCGCGCAATTGCCGCACTGCGTACATTTATCCGGATCGATCTGCCATACAGTATCGCCCTTGGCGCTCTTTACCGCAACCACACCGCCGCCGATGCCAACCCCGCCAAGCAGCGCCCCCCACACCCCTTCACGCAGGAAGTTACGCCTGCTAACATTCTTATCCTTATCAGCCATTTTTCCCCTCCATAACACGCCTTGCCGACATCCCCCGCGGCAAAACACATTCATCCAGTATCTCGCACCCACCGCACGCACTGTCGCTTATACATTTGTTTTCCTTGACGAGCTTTCCACGCTTCGCTGCGATTGCACCCCCGCCCGCACCGATCACGCCAAGAGTCAAATATCTCATCGACTTTCGAAAAAGCTGCCGTCTGTTGGTTTTATTCTTCATTGACCGCCCCCTTTGGCTTCAAATATCCTTACAACATTTTTGATCGTATCCAGCACATAAACCTTACCTGCCGCGTCAACCGCAACATCGAATCCCCCCGACTGGCACTGTGCGGGCGTCTGACACACCGCAGCGTTCCCCTTACCAATAAGCTGCTCAGGCCCCGCGACAACACCGACAAACTTTTCATCGGCGCCATACACCTTCACCCTGTCAAGTCCCTTTTCGCACGTAATAAAACTCCCGTCGCTGGCAATCGCAAAATTAACCGGGTTACAGCACCCGCAAAAATCCTCGATATCGCTGCCAGCCTTGCCCCACGAAAACTCCAGATCGCCGTCAAAAGTATAAGCCTCGATCCGATGCGCACCGGGATTAACAACCCGAAGCAATCCGTCATCCGCAACCGCAATATCGAAATAAGGACTCGGAATAACAAAACCGCCGATGTTACGATCCTCATCACGCCTGCCGATATAACCGACAACTTCCCCCTGCATATCGTACCGAACTACAACACGATTGCCCGCATCAGCAACAAACACATAATCCTCATCGATCGCAATACTGGTCAAAACCGCCCGATCACCGAGACTTCCCCAGCTTACACGCTTGCTGAGATCAGGACTCACCACTTCAACATGATCTTTAACGCCAGCAAAGACCAAACCGTCCCGCCCCAAAGCAATGCACCCAACATCACCGCCAAAGTCAAACTTGTTGATCTGCTGTCCCGCCCCGTCAAACACGACAACTTTAGCACCGCCTGCGACATAAACATTGCCGCCATTATCGACTGCTATCGCTCTGGTTGCTTCAAGCCCCGTCTTGATAGATTCCGCAAGCTCGTCATACAAAATTAGCGCCGGGTCAACCACCACCTGATCGCCGATGTCATAAACAAAATCCCCCCTAAGACGGTTGCCCCCCTTGCCCGTAACATCAAGCATCAAAAGCGAAGCAACGCCAACAGCGATAGCAAGCACAACAACAATGCAGGTCAAAAGCTCAAATTTCGTCATTCCCTTTTTCATAATTGTTTCATCCCAAATTCTGTCATTCCAGCGAAAGAATGTCATCCCATACTATACTCGGCACCTCTTTGTGTCATTCCAGCGAAAGCTGGAATCCAGAACCTACGTCAACAATATCCATTCACGATATTTCATCCCGGTGCGTCATAACTCCAAAACATATCACGTCCCCAATCACCATCAATATCTTAACTACTAACTACTATCTACTAACTACTGCATCATCGTATATCCAGACAAACCATGCGTTTCAAATCTCTAATTACCAGTCTGCCCCCCGCAAGCGCCATCGGCGCCCACGATTCGATCCCGTCAAGCACCTTCGCCTGCGCCAACTGCTTATACCCATCAGCCGTCGCATCTGCCAGCGTAAGCACCCCCGA
>DAOWHR010000237.1 GCA_030641315.1 Anaerohalosphaeraceae bacterium
GATCATGATGATATTATCGGACATCGGCTTGAATTAACTTGAATTATTATAACAACCAAATACTGCCGATCACTAACCCACAAACCACCCATCTTAACACGAAAAAAACGCTAAATCGGTCGAAACGGTACAATTTAGGTACGCTCGATGAAAATCGATAACCTAAGCACCAAAACTGGTCCCAACCGCCTTTGCCGCCTTAACAAGATCGCTGTTCTTCTTAACAGTCTTGATCTTGCCTGCGATCTTAGTGATCAGCACACTCGAAAGCTTGCCATCCTTCCACACAACAAGATGGTTCGGCGTACCCGCCATCAGCAGCTCAATAGCCTTATTCCCGAATCCCGTCGCCAAAACCCTGTCATAAGGACTCGGCGTTCCACCCCGCTGAATGTGCCCAAGTACCACTTCCCGGGCCTCCAGTCCCGTTGTCGTGTGTATCTGATCGACAAGCATCTCAGCTATCCCGCCAAGCCGGATCGGATCCGGGCTGTCCTTAACCGTCCTTGCAACAGTCATCTTGCCGCCTGAGGGCTTGGCGCCCTCAGCAGCGATGATAATGCTGTATCGTCTGCCCTTCTTCGAGCGTTTCTCAACAGCCTGGCATATCTTATCAAGCGAGTATGGTATCTCAGGGATCAAAATCACATCCGATCCGCTTGCGATCCCCGCATGCAGCGCGATCCACCCGGCGTACCTGCCCATCACTTCGACAACCATTATCCGATGATGAGAGCTTGCCGTCGTATGCAGCTTATCGATAGCCTCAGTCGCTGTTGTAACAGCTGTATCAAAACCGAAAGTAACATCCGTGCCGTAAACATCGTTATCGATTGTCTTAGGCACTCCCATTACCGGTATGCCTTTTTTGACAAACGTAGCAGCCGATGCCATCGTACCGTCGCCGCCGATGCAGACCAGCGCATCGATGCCGTTGTCTTTGAGCGTTTCAACACAGCTATCGGTAACGTCAGCCAACCGGGTACCTTTGCCATGCTTTACCGGGAAAGCAGAGGGGTTTGATTTGTTGGACGATCCCAAAATCGTACCCCCGACCGTCAAAATATTGCTTACATCATCGTATCTGAGCTTAGCAAGCCGTTTTTCGATAAGCCCCAGATAACCGTCCTGAATACCCCACACCTCAAGCCCGTAGCGGTTGATAGCCGTCTTGGTTACGGCGCGTATTACAGCGTTAAGCCCCGGGCAGTCACCGCCGCCGGTTAGAACTGCTATCGATCTGATCTTCTTTGTTGCAGCCATATCAACTCCTTTTGCGTAAAGTGTGCAGGCAATAAAAAAGGCGAACCGTTTTGCCGGTTCGCCTGTCGATTTACTTAACCGATAGTACTTTTTGCTGCTTCGACAACAGCATCGACAGTTATGCCGAACTCTTTGAATAGCGTTCCGGCTGGTGCAGAGGCACCGAAAGAGTGCATTCCGATAAACTCGCCCTTACAGCCGATCCATTTGTGCCATCCCTGTTCGACGCCTGCTTCGATACCGATTCTGGCAGTTACGTCCGGCGGCAGAACGGTTTCCTGGTAGCCCTGATCCTGACGTTCGAACAGTTCCCATGAAGGCATACTTACCACCTGAGCCTTGATGCCGTCTTTTGCCAGCTTTGCGTGCGCCTCAACCGCAAGCGATACCTCGGAACCGGTCGCTATCAGAAGAACGTCCGGAGTGTCACAGTCGATAAGAATATAGGCGCCTTTGGCAACACCAGCGGCACTGCCGTATTTATCCTGGTCGAGCACGGGCAGGTTCTGTCTTGTCAGGCAGATCGCCGTCGGGCCGTCATTGTGCTCAAGCATATACTTCCATGCCTGTGCCGTTTCGTTCGCGTCTGCTGGACGGAAATCTATCAGCTTCGGGATCGCTCGCAGTGAAGCGATGGTCTCGACCGGCTGATGCGTCGGGCCGTCTTCGCCAACACCTATGCTGTCATGCGTAAATACGAAAATCGTTGGGTAACCCGAAAGAGCTGCAACTCTTACAGCAGGTCTTACGTAATCGGCAAATACCAGGAAAGTGCCCCCATAGGGCCTTAGACCGCTAACCGCGATGCCGTTCATGATCGCGCCCATTGCGTGTTCACGAACACCGTAGCGGATGTATCTGCCGGATGGATTGTCCTTTGAGTAGTTCTCTGCGCCTTTGAACCATGTATTATTCGATGGAGTAAGGTCCGCCGAACCGCCGAGCACCAGAGGCAGTGACGGCATAAGAGCGTTTAGAGTTTCACCGGAGGCCTTGCGGGTAGCCATGCTTGAGCCGGCTTCGAAGGTTGGCAAAAGTTCGTTGAGACCGACCGGAGGTTTCTGTGAGATAATACCCTCTATTTCCGCTGCCAGTTCGGGATACTTTTCGGCATAAGCAGCAAGCAGATCGGTTGTCTGTTTGTGAAGTTTGGTTCCCTTTTCGACAGTTCCCTGCATGTGTGCGGCAACGTCGGCTGGTACAACAAAACTCTTGTCCGGGTTCCAGCCGAATTTTTCCTTTATGACCCTGATCTCGTCATCGCCGAGCGGTGAACCGTGAGCCGAGCTTGAGTTCTCAAATTTAGGGCTTCCGTAACCGATGAAGCTGCGGAACTTGATGATGCTCGGTTTATCGTTCTGTGCCTTTGCGTTTTCGATCGCTTTTCGCAGCCCTTCGATGTTTGTGCCGTCGCCGTCTACTACCTGCACATACCAGCCGTAAGCTTCGTAGCGTTTGACGACATCTTCGCTGAACGACAGTTCCGTCTTGCCGTCGATTGTTATGTGGTTGTCATCATAGATAACGATAAGGTTGTCAAGGCCAAGGTGACCGGCAAGGCTCGATGCTTCGCTGGCTACACCTTCCTGCAGACAGCCGTCACCGGCAATAACGAATGTGTCATAGTCAAACAGATCGAAACCGGGCTTGTTATAGCGAGCTGCGAGTTTTTTCTCGGCGATCGCTATACCGACTGCATTACCAAGTCCCTGTCCGAGTGGACCTGTTGTGCACTCAACACCTGGCGTTATTCC
>DAOWHR010000319.1 GCA_030641315.1 Anaerohalosphaeraceae bacterium
CATCCTTGTACGAACATCTGCGGTCATTTCAACTGATATCACATCTCCCGGCTTTATCATAAAACCTGAAGCGGTAGCCAGAGTTTTGCTATTAAGGTGGAAAGTGGCCGTGACGATCTGACCGTCAGCATCCTGCCTGTACATCGTTATATAGCTTGGATTCAAACTCAGATCAAGCCCACCGGCAAACGCCAGCGCCTGCATTACGTTGTATTCAACATCGGGTGGATATGGGAAAACACCCGGAGTTTTAACAGGGCCTAAAACGGTGAAAACCTCCGGATTTAACTTTTCAACCCTTATCGTATCACCGTCAAGCAAAACAACATCGGCAAACGGGATATTCATCGCGTCAGTGCAGATCAGTTCAGTCCGGCCTGCAAAACCGCGTTTCTCAACTTTACGCTCAGCGATCTCAAGCATCTTGTCGGATATATCCACACCAACGCAGCTAACCGTATCATTGCTGCCCGCAAATCCCAAAAGAATATCACCCGTACCGGTACAAAGGTCCAGAACGCGCGCATTATCGGTCGCACCGGCCAGCTTAACAAGCTTTCTTCGCCACTGCCTGTCCATGTTCAGGCTAAAAAAATGGTTCAAAAAGTCGTATCGCCTCGCGATCGAAGAAAACAACAATGCTGTTTCACTGCTTGACGGCATAATGCCTCATCGAAATCATATCTTTCATTTCCCGCTAGATTACTATAATCGATGCTTTTGCTCAATGTTTTTAATGCCAAGTCGCACAATTATTGCCATACAAGCTGTAAATGTTTTACTGGAATGACTCGCAGTCTACTGTTATAATCTCGTCCATGGCAAAATATCCAATATATCTCGAACTGGGTGGCAAACGCGTTGTGGTCATTGGTGCCGGCAAAGTCGGTGCCAGAAAAGCCTTTACGCTCCACAAAACAGGCGCAAAAGTAACCGTTGTCAGCAAAAGGATACATGACAACTTCAAAAAGATGTGCGGCAAGCTCGACATTGAGGTTGTCGTCGGCAAATACTCAAAAGAATACCTCGATGGTGCCGTCCTGGCGATAGCGGCAACGGACGATAACGAACTCAACACACAGATATATAACGACTGCCAACAGATGCGGGTAATATGCAACGTTGTCGACGTCCCCCGCCTCTGCGACTTCTATGTCCCTGCAATCGTCGACCGCGGCGACCTGCAGATCGCCATAAGCACAAACGGCAAGAGTCCCGCTTATGCAGGCTACATAAGAAGAAAACTCGAAAAAATATACACAAATGAGCACACAGCCTTTATCGAAGAACTAAACACCATCCGCAACCGAGTAATAGAAAAGATACCCGACCCAAAAAAACGCAAGGAAATACTAAAGCACATAGCAACAGACGAAGCATTCGAAATGTACGCCTGCGACGGAGCAGAGTTCCTCCACAAACTCGCGGACGAACTAATCGAAAAAGCAGGTGAGAAATCCAAACAGTAAAATAAAAAGCCCGGTTTTGGCCGGGCTTTTTTCTTGCGCTTTTGAAATTTTATTTTGCCAACAGCTTAGCCGCTAGTTTTGCTGAGTAGGTTATTATTATGTCTGCACCTGCCCGCTTGAACGCCGTTAGCGTTTCCATCGTTGTCTGCTCCAGATCGATCAAACCGGCATCAGCCGTAGCCTGCAGCATCATATACTCACCCGAAACATTATAAACCGCGATCGGCAGATTAAAGCTTTGCTTGGCCCGCTGCACAATATCAAGATACGCCAGCCCAGGCTTGACCATCAATATATCCGCACCTTCCTCAACATCCAGTTCCATCTCAAGCATTGCCTCATCGCTGTTCGCCGGGTCCATCTGATAGCTCTTGCGGTCCCCCTCAGACGGTGCCGAATGCGCAGCCTCCCTGAACGGTCCATAGTACGCTGAAGCATACTTCGCAGAGTACGACATAATCGCGACACCCTCAAGTTCGTTCTCGTCCAGCAGGTCGCGCATTACGCCGATCCGCCCGTCCATCATATCCGAAGGCGCAACAATATCCGCCCCGGCCTTCGCATGGCAAACCGCCATCTTAGCAAGCAGATCACAAGTCTCGTCATTAACAATTTTCCCGTCCTTGACAACCCCGCAATGCCCATGATCCGTATACGCACACAAACAGGCATCCGTAATCACCAAAAGCTCCGGACAAGCTTCTTTAATTGCCTTAATAGCCAACGGCACGGCACCGCCATCATCCCACGCCTCCGAACCAGTCGCATCCTTATTGCTAGGCAACCCAAAAAGCAAAACCGCCGGTATCCCAAGCCCCGCAACCTCTCTCGCCTCGTCAGCTATCACGTCAGGCGAGAAATGAAAACAACCCGACATCGAACCAATCGGTTCCTTAACATTCGTCCCCGGACACGTAAACAAAGGATAAACAAAATCATCCACACTAAGCGCCGTCTCACGAACAAGCCTCCGCATCGTAGCTGTAGTTCGAAGCCTTCTAAGTCTCGTTATAGGAAATGTCATTCTATTCTCCAGTTTCTGTTATTATTATTTGCCGACAGTCTTTTCAATCGTCGCGATCGTCTCAGGCGGACACTGACCGGTCTGCTGCCAAACCTCGTAGAGTCTTCTGCTCTCATCGGTAGTCTTATTTTCTTCGACAAGGAACTTCAGATATTCCCACGACATCGACTGATACATAACGCTCGCGACAACCTTCGCGCATCCGGCAGGCAGATCGAGCTGCAGATCGTCCCAGTACTGACCGTCAGCATACACATGCCCGACCGGCGCCGACAAATGCTCAGCAAACGCCTCGTTATTAAATCCCTTCGGCGGGATACGGTTGTCCTTGACAATAATATCGTTAAGCACAAAAAAGAAGCTCTTACCAGCCGTCTTGCCGAACTTCTTAGCAACCGCTTCGCTCATCCCGGGACGAACCTCATAAACCCGCGTACACTCCGGATCGATCAGCGTCGGAACCATTACCGACTCACCCGAAAGCGTATCCTTCTTCTTGTCGTACTGACCGATCTCACCGATCAGCTTACCAGCGGCGTCATAGTATTTCGCGTTCACCCACATCCTGCGTCCTTCAGGATAACCCGATGGAAGTTTATGCCCCGTCATATTCGTAATACGAAGAACAGCCTTGCTCTCCCCATTAATCTTCAATGCAAGCTCAGCAGCCGTCTTAAGAAGCGCTCTCGCCCGCTCAACACCCTTCTGCATCGCCTTCCTGTTCATATCCTTATTCGAATCCGCAAGTATCCACGTCGCCTCCTGCACCCACGTCGAACCGCCCACCGGCCCGTGCATCACAAAATGATCGCGATGCTGCTTGCTGTACTTGGCAGGATACCCGCCGCCTTCGACCTTTGGATAATGGCACGACTGACACGAACCCTCTGGCCCCATCTTCGCGTAATCGCTAAGCTGCCACTCGCTGAACGTCCGCTCAACATGACCGAACGCGTAAGGCGGCTGGGTCTTTACGTCCTTGGCAAAAACAGGATTCGATATATTATGACATGTCCCGCAAAGGTTTCCCGATGCATGAAAATCAGACTTCATCATACCGTGCGGCATGGCCCCTTTTGTCGGAGCGTATGGCCCCCGCACAACATTTGCCGGATCAGCAACCATCATCGCGTTTCCATATCCCGGCGGTGCGTCTTTGACCAGCTTCTTCGCCTCGTCCGACATCGGATCGATAAGCCGGTGACAAACTTCGCAGCTTACGCCGAACTTGTCCTCCCGGTTAAGAGCCGAACCATCCGATGGCTTTGAACGATCTTCAAGCCAGCCTCGCGGTGTATGACATCGAAAACAAAACTCACCAACCCCCGGAACATCCTGCTCCGAGATCGCCAGCGTAGCCTTAAAGATCGGGTCATAAGCAGCATTTGCCATCATCCCACCCTGCCACGAGAAAAACGGATCGGCATCACCGTTCTTCGTCCCGCCGTGACACATTTCACACTGCTTAACCTTAGCAAACTCGATCCCAGCTTCCTTAGGCTGCATACCAGGCAGAAATATATCAGCAGATACCACAGAACCAAACAAAAAAAGAACAACAACCCCAATTACAACTCTTGTCCAAACTGTCATCTTAATAACCTTTCCCCGCATAACAAAACAGATTAAAACCAGTTCCCTTCAGGCAGCAGAAGCCAACAAGCAACTGCAATAAAACCAAAACCTGATTCCCCGAGCCAGCATTGTACGGAAAAATGCCCCCCTCATCAAGTCCATAACTGCCAAAAGTCATTAAAATAACAGAACACTAAGCTATGTTGTCCAGCCGAAAATAAGTGTAATTGAGGCAATCTTGAGGCATCCAAACATGAGCACAAAAACAAGCCAATCCTGCGTGGCATGACCACAGGTCCCCCGACTACCAAACCCGACATTATATCGTGATCGAGCTTTTGACCAGCATTAGAAGCATTACTACTCCAACTCTTGCTCCCTCAGTACATCCAAAACATCGTTTGGAGTATGCCTGGATTTAAATGCCCCGTCCAGCAAGCGTTCCCATAGGTCATTACTAGCTGGCTCAGACTTAGCTATCAATCCTTTGCCATGCAGGTCAAGCAAGTATTCCAAGGATATTATTTTTGCATCTTTGTAGGAAACATAACTTGTGCGATTGAGCCATGGATGGTCACAGGACTCAACCAAGCAGCTATAATCTTCTCCGATATTGCCATATTGCGTAGTAATGTTGATAATGACAACTCTGTCAGTATATTTCTCTGCGTAGGAGACGATGAAAAACAAGTGATTTTTGATGTCTGGATATTGCTGTTGCCCACTTTGACTAAAAAAGAAAGTATCACCGTTCACCCAGCCGTTTGACATGTCAAGCCCCAAATAAGACATTGAGAGCTCTTGATTCGGCGGCCATTTTTTCGATATGGGGCAACTCGCATTGCTTTCCAAGGGCCGTCAATACATCAGTAAGAGATATGGGCTTTGATGATTCTCCAGGATCGTTTATTTTCCATTCTGGAAATTCATGAGTTTTCTCTACCATGGCCCACTCATCAAGGTTTCTATTTTCAATGCAGATGGTTTGTAGTAACTCTATCTCATATTTGGAGAGTTTCCCAATTCCCGGATTATCAACCAATTGAATGACTGCCGAATTAGATATTATCAACTGGAAAAAAACGAAGGGGGAGGTGTGGCCAGGCAATTAGCACTTGAAAAGGTTAGGGGGGATTTTGCTTATTTATCATTTGGTGCTGCATATAAATTTGGCAAATATGAAAGGAAAGTAGAAAGAGAAGTTAAGAAAGAAGAAAAGAAATCCGGTTAAGAGTGTTGTTCAATTGATAATATTTTTACAACAAGAGGTCAGAAGAAATGATTTGTAAAAAGAGACAAAGTTATCTTATTTTATTCGTTATCATACCTTTATTTGCTGTTAGCATCGCTTGCTCGGGAGATCTTTTCGAAACTCTGATTGAAACAAATGAGGCTGAACAAACTGAACAAGATGAACTTGAAATCG
>DAOWHR010000281.1 GCA_030641315.1 Anaerohalosphaeraceae bacterium
AGTTTGCCGGTATTGTATCCGGGTAATCGGGCCATGCATCCACCCAGACACCATCGGTAAAGAAAGGTGTAGTTGCGGACCTGCGGACCTGAGTTAAAGAACTAAACATATAGCTAAAACTTTTTCCACCCTGAGGAACAATATAACCCATCGAACTGGACCATGTATAGAGCCATCCATTGCATGTGTAGCTGCCGTATTCCGGTTCGGACACACCCAGCCCCCATACCCATGGTTTTTTTGCCGAACCCCATCTGTTTGTCCCAGTGCTGGTGACCGTCTTCTCATCAACTCTCGTGTACGGGCAATATCTGATCGAGTCCACATCATCGGCATATGGTGATATCTGATTCAAAAACAAGCCGGAACCGTAAGCATAGAGTTTCCCGTCATGGTCCTCTGAATAAAGCCGACATGAAAACGCCAACTGACGCAGATTGGTTCTGCAAACCATTGTACGAGCTTTTTCCTTTACCTTCCCCAACGCAGGCATTAATATTGCCAGCAACATCGCGATGATAGAGATCACAACCAGAAGCTCTATCAGGGTAAAACCTTTTTTTCTAACCATTGTACACTTCCCTTACCTAGACCCATAATATTAACACTCCCTGTACTCATGCTAACACAATTACTTGTAAGATGCAATATTTTTTTATGCCTCGCTGGCACAATTTGCTCTAAATTGTCATTTTATGTAACAATAACGCTGTTATAATTCATTTAACGCGATATACTGCGAAACATGTAATGTATAAAAAACTAACTGGAGATAATAAATGAAAACTAACTCTAAATTGGCTGTAATTATTTTAATTCTTGGTTCTTTTGCCTCTGCTGGCCAGATCAATATTACACCTAAACCTGCCGAGATGATCACAAAAGACGGTTATTTCAGGCTTTCAGTGGATACGAATATTGTCTGTGAGCCAAACTGCAAAATACAGGCCGAGAAGCTCAGAGCCTACCTGCAACCCGCAACCGGATTCGACCTGAAAGTTTTATCAGGCCAAGAAACATCTCCCGGCTCGATCCTGTTAAAGATCGACAGCAGCCGCAATGAACTTGGCAAAGAGGGGTATTCGCTTGATGTCAGCAAAGACGCCATCCGGATTACCTCGCCAGATACCGCTGGACTTTTCTACGGTATCCAAACTCTGCGTCAACTTCTGCCCGCTGAGATTTACAGTGATCGACTCGCTGGCGCTAACTGGAAAATACCATGCGTCACCATCACGGACTCCCCAACCTATCCGTGGCGCGGCATGATGCTGGATGTCTCACGCTATTTCTTCGATGTTGACTATGTGAAACGCTATCTGGAAATGATGGCGATGCACAAGCTCAACGTCCTTCATCTGCATCTGGTCGACGACCCCGGGTGGCGCATCCAGATCGATAAATACCCTCTGCTTACTCAAGTCGGTGGGTTTCGCGACACGGGTTCGGATACGTATGGCGGGTTTTACACAAAGGATGAAATCCGTGAAATTGTAAGTTATGCTTCCCAACTGAATATTGAGATCGTCCCTGAGATCGAGCTACCGGCACATTGCCAGTCCGCCCTTGCTGCCTATCCCTGGCTTGGATGCAGTGACAAGCAGTTTGAGGTTCCCACAAAATGCTATATCTCGCATGAGATTCTCTGCGCAGGTAAAGACAGCACCTATACATTCCTCAAAGACGTACTCACAGAAGTCGCCGAACTTTTCCCTGGCAAATTCATCCACATTGGAGGCGATGAAGTTAAATGCGACCGCTGGACAAAATGTGACCACTGCAATAAGAAACTCAAGGAACTCGGCCTGAAGAAACACACCAAGCTGCAATCCTATATGACACTTGAGATCGAAAAATTTCTGATGACAAAAGGCAAACGTCTCATTGGTTGGGATGAAATACTCGACAACGGCCTTGCGCCCAATGCAACCGTTATGACGTGGCATCGTCCCAAGACAGCCGTTCAGGCCGCAAAGGCGGGCAATAACGTCGTGATGGCTCTTACGGGCCACGCATACTTTGACACACCCGAAAGCAAACTTCCAGGTGAACCGCCTGCCGCGACATGGCTTGCCCCTATCTCGCTGCAAAAAGCTTATGAGTGGGAACCAGCGCCAACAGCCCTGGACGCCGATGAGAAAAAGTTCATCCTTGGGGCACACGGCTGTCTCTGGACCGACAGATTCATGCACAACCCAATACTGCAGGACCTTAGCACGATGGACGAGAACCGGTCGTTTCAATATGTCGATTACCTCTCGCTTCCACGAATGGCTGCTCTGGCAGAAGTAGTCTGGACAAATCAGGACAAACGAAACTTCAACAATTTCACCGATCGCCAAACAATCCAATACAATCGCTACTCAGCAGCGAATTACCACTTCCGCGTCCCGCTTCCAAACGTTGAAATAGCCGGGCCTAACAGCAGCAAATATACCGTTACAATGACCAGCCCGGTCAATAACGCACAGATCCGCTTCTCGACAAACGGAACATATCCGACTGCATATTCAACACTCTACATAGAACCGATCACCATAAACGATCCCCAAAAAATCAGTGCCATAACAGTCGTCAGCAAACGGCAATACAGTCTGGCCTTTAAGTTCCCGGAAGACAAAAACAGCAAATTCTCTCAATACGGGGAAATGATCGGACAATGGAAGTCAGGCAAAATATCAGCAGGCACATACAAACCAATTCAATTCGATGCGACAGGCAGGATCGACAAAAACGGTGATTACGAGATAACGTTCATCTACACCGGCGGTACACAGAGACTTGATATTGAAAAAGTTGAAATCATTGTCAACGGCAAAGTCATTGCCACAGACAAGCACTACGGCACCACTGGAGGGACAAACAGAGACAACGTTTACAAATTCAATATCACAAAATACGAAACCGGCGCAAACTACACCGTCATCGCAAGCGTCATGGGTGACACCGGCAACGATTCGAACGGGGTAGTACTGATCAAAAAGGTAAAGTAGGCTTTGTCTCCAAGGAACACCATTTCCTTGCGAAATACCGCCATATATGGAAATTTAAGTTGAGATACACCATGCGATAGCGTATAGTGTCGGCATGGAAAAAGTACCAAAAGTCGCCCTGTTCCTTGAAAGCTCGCGTCAATACGGACGCGATCTCGTCAGGGGCATCGCGAAATATTCTCGTCTGCACGGCCCCTGGACGTTCTACAGAGAAGACATGTTCTACAACCGAACAGCCAAAAGATCGCGTGACTATTCCTGGATAAAAAAATGGAAGGCAGACGGAATAATCACACGGGACTTTAAGAACATTGACAAACTGCTTGCTCTTGGTATTCCGATCATAGTCGCAAGGGCTTTTCATAACGACATAGAAAACATCGCAGAAATCGTGACAGATGACATAGCCATCGGCAACCTGGCATGTGAACACTTTTTCAGAAGAGGCTTCAAAAACTTCGCGTACTGCGGATTTGATGACATGCCCTGGTCCAGACAAAGGGGCGAAAGTTTTGCCAGGATACTCAAAGAAAATGGATATGAATCTTTCATGTTTAATTCTCTTTCGTCTCGTATGCTAAACTGGCAGGACGAACACCCCAGGATAATAGAATGGTTAAAAACTCTCCCAAAGCCGATAGCCGTTCTCTGCTGCAATGACGACAGAGGCTGTGACCTGATAGAAGCATGCAAAACAGGCGGCCTGCGAGTTCCTTTTGAAGTTGCCGTCCTCGGAGTTGACAACGACTCTCAGGTCTGCGAACTTTCCAACCCACCGCTTTCAAGCATCCTGCTCAGTACCGAAAATGCAGGCTTTCAGGCCGCTGCGGTTCTGGACAAACTCATGTCAAAGAAACCTGCCCGTATATCCGATATCAGTGTAAAACCCCTTGAGGTTATCTCCAGACAATCCACCGACACTCTGGCAATTGAAGATATCAATATCGTCAAAGCACTTCAGTTCATCAACCAGAACTTTAACCGGCTTATCCAGGTCGGTGACGTACTAAACGCAGCGGGCTGCTCAAGAAGATCTCTCGATGAGAAATTTCAAAGGCATCTGGGCTATACCGTTTTCGCTGAAATACGAAGGGTAAGAGTTGGAAATATAGCACAAATGCTTCTTGAAACCGATCAGACGATTTCAAAGATAGCACTCAATCTGGGATACAACGATTCGGACCACATCGCAAGATTTTTCAAACAGGAAAAAAATATGACCCCACAGGCCTATCGAAACAAATACGCTCTAGGCCTTGGTATAAAGAAACAGGGAAAACAGAATAGCTGGCAGCCTAAATAGCATTCTTTATGAACATCTCTATTTGACCTTTTTTGGCGTCTATTGTTTTGAGTTTGACTTTAAGTACTATCTTAGAGTCTTGATCAATCTGAGCATGGCGGTTAAGAAGATATATCTCACCTTCCTTCACTGCCGAAAGTACTTCTTCGTGGACCGGATTATCACCGTAAAAAACATCAAGTCCCTCAATTGTAAACCTGCCCATACCGACATCGTCAAACCGCAGCAAAAACTGACCGGGCTGGGCAATAAATTTTGAGATGTCAAATTCAACCTCAGCCGTTCCTTTCGTAAACATTATCGAATTCACATATCCAAACTTTTCCCATTGCCTGGTTTCTCGCTGACTAAATAGTTGCCACTCTTTAATGGATGGATAGTGATTGGCCTTAAGAGTATGCAGCCTCCAGTACCTGCCTGTTACCGGCTTAAATTTCCTGCCGAAGTCACCGCCCATTTTCGTACCAGCAAAAGCAACCTTCCAATCTTCATCTTCACTGCTGCGATACTCGAGCTTAAACTCCTCTGTCCTGTTCCACGGCTCATTGATAGCTGTTTCATCGATGGTGTAATCCCTGGTGAGGTCAAGTTCAACCCAGCAATCGTAAGGGGCCTTAACCCTTTCACTGACGCCCCACCACGTACCGGTGTTGCCATCGCATATCTTGCCTGCAATATAAGGCGCACTGTGCTCATCGCTCGCTGTTGCCTTTGCGTTTCTTGACACTTCGTCTCGGCGAAGAGACTTTTCATAAAGAAAACTGTTGTCACCGGCAACAAAATACAGCTTAAAGTCACGCACGACAGGATCGTTGACATTTTTCGTTATTCGAAACGTCACTGCCGTCGCATCAACCGGCTCAAACATAACTATCCGCTTTCTTCCAACAGCGGTTCCTCTGTTTATTTCTATCCACTTACCGTCAGAGGTGCGTACCTCAACAACAAACCCACGAATCCGATGACCGTACCGATAGTCTTCCATGATTATGAACTGATTTATCTTCGTTGGCTTGTCGAATCTGATCGTATAAATCAGCCCTGACCCTTTGGCTTCACCCAGCGGATTGCTGAATCGCCTCTCCAACTCTTCACCGAACTTCTTATATAACGCCACATCATCTTCGGGTATCAAACCGTCAGTATTGGGAGTGCTGTTAAGCAGCAGAGTTGCGCCACGTCCTGCCGATTGATAGTAAAGTTTGACCAAATGCTCAAGGGACTTTCGTTTCTTTTCATTTGCCCTGGACCAGAACCAGTTATGATCGTACAGCGTAGTATCGCATTCCAGCGGCGCCCATGCATCACCGTCCGGGTCATTGTGAACTGCTGTCGATACTCCGGTCTCAAGATCCTTTTTCTTTAGCGTGTTCCAGCCCGGATAAGGTGCATATCCCGCCTCGGTTCCAACCCAGCGAATATTCGCGTATGGCCCCTGCAAATACACGACCCTTTCGCCCACATACTTATCGAATACCTCACCCAACGGCACATAGCAGCTTCCGTCAAACCACAGCTCGATTATATTATCAGCATGTCGGCTCAAAACCTCGGTCCACTGCGTTCGGAGTACCTTGTTGTACTCTTGCTGTTTTTCCGGATCGCTGGTCCTGCCTCCCGACCCTATCCCTGCTCCCCACTGATCGTCTCCCGGATATATATACATCCCGAGTTTCAGTCCGTTTCGTTTGCACGCCTTGGCTAACTCATCGACCAGATCACCCTTGCCGTCTTTCCATGCGATATTTTTAACACTATAATCAGTAGTCTCTGTCTGCCACCAGCAAAAACCTCCCGTATGCTTAGCGACGAAAAGAATCTCCTTCGCTCCCCACGACTTCGCGGCCTCACACCACTGATCCACATCCAGCTTACCAAGCTTCATATCCTTAAGATCGGTCGTATGATTATCATATTCCCGCCCCTGCCACGTACACGGATCAAGACAAACAAACATGATCCGCTCCTGCTCATGATATTTATACTGAGCCTCCGATGGCCTTGCCAGCCGCACTGCAGATTCCCCAAAAGACACAGCGATCAAACTACTGAAAAACAACGCTGCTGACAATATCGTGATCAATGATAAGCATTTTCTCATTTCCACTCCTTATATACGCTCTTACAAGAACAAGCTCACCAACGCAGCGATAATACCATACACCAGCATCGGCCATACAGTACGCTTAAGAATAAATCCTTCTTTATTTTCAATCCCAAGCACTGAGCACACCGCTACAATATTATTAATGCATACCATATTTCCCATCGCCCCGCCTACAGACTGTTCGCTCAAGATTATCGTCCGGTTCAGTTCCAATGACTGGGCGATAGAATCCTGTATCGGTGCGAATGTAAGATTGGAAACCGTATTAGAACCGGAGAAAAACGCCCCAAGCGCGCCTAGATACGAAGCGAAATACTGCCAGTACTGCCCTGTCACCTGAGCAAGTGCGGTACCGATTATAACAGTGCAGCTTGTCCCGCCCTCTGGATCAACCATAAACAGCCGGACAAATATCAAAGCCCCTATCAATGCGATGATGGGCCTTTTAACACGCGAAAATGTTTCTGTCCACACCGTCCTGACAGCAGAAATATTCATCTTAAAAACAAAAAATGATATCAAAGATACTACAAAAAATGGTATTATTGAAGGCACATAAAGCAGCTTATGTGTCCAGTGAACACTCGTACCGAAGATATTTGTCACATCGACAACAAGTGCGTTCGTAAAAGTAAACGTAGCAAGCGATCCAAGCGATATCTCATGAACAGGCTCTGTGGCGGTAAGCAGTTGCTTGATACCAAGCTGGCTTATTCTCGTAACAAGCAATACAAGAACTGTCATCCACAGCGGAAACGATGCTTTAACTAACTGCGGCACCGCAACGGCCATCCCGGTACCGCTCTGTCCGCTCTTCTTTCCAAGGCCCACTCCTTTGCTCGCCAGAACAACCGAAACTATCAGCCCGACAAATCCACCTACTATTGAAGGGAATTCATAATCAAACGAAGCAAAAATAAGATATGGAACCGTACAACTTAAGATGCTAAGATAAATATAGCCAATAGATTTTTTGATCTCATCCCACGACACCACGAATCGAAGTGCGATCAATGGGATGACCATCGCAGCGACACAGTGAATCGTCGCGCTCTTAAAGCCTATTTCCAGAACCTCGCTGCTGCTAAGCCCCAACTGCCCGAGTCCGAACCACGTCGGCGTCCCCACCGCACCGAATGTCACAGGCACACTGTTCATTATCAACGCCAGTATCGCCGCGTTTATCGGTGCAAAGCCAAGACCCACAAGTATAGGTGCCGCAAGAGCCGCTGGAGTTCCAAAACCGCTCACCCCTTCGATAAAAAAGCCGAACGCCCATCCGACTATCATAATCTGTGCAACCCGGTTAGTCGTAATGTTATTCAGCCATCCCCTTATAACGTCCAGCGAACCACAGTGCTCCATCGTCTTAAAAAGAAGAATCGCTCCCCATACGATTAATATTGGTGTCCACGCAGCCAGAAATCCCTGTACGACAGTCGCGTTGATCAGGTTTGCCTCATTCTGAAAATAAATCAGTTTGATAAAATAAAACAATACCGCACACAGAGGTAGTGCTTTATAAGAAGGTATACTCTTCTTTTTGGTCATCAGATAAATAAGAAGTACTAAAGGCAGCAGCGAAAAAATCAGATCCTTATATGCCATAAAAAAACCTTTCTATCAGCGACTACAACATTCCTTCAAACAATCCGCAAAAGCTATGACTGCATTGCGTTGATCAGCTGATCCACTTCAACATGTTCTTCTACCAGCGTTCTCAGTTTCGCAATCTTGTCGGTATCGAATGATCGTATCTTAAAACCTAGATTCGCCATTCTCGAACTGAAAGCAAATGTATCTTCAGAACTTTTCAGCACAGGAATACCGCTGGTTTCAAGGAACGGCAGTATCTTCGAGTGCGGGTTGAAATCTCCCGTCAATATCAATCCGCCGTTGTGCGGACCATGCTTTGAAAGCAGCGTAAGCGATACGAGTATATTGTCGATACGGTCGCCAGGGGTTATTATAAGAGTGTTATCGCCTATATAATTCAGAACATTATGAGGTTCCATCGCCGCGATAACTGTATTTTCGATACGGTTGTCAAGACTCGTTGCCCCGTACAACACATCAAGTTTAAATTCCTCGGCCACCTGCCTGACCGTAAAAGACGCCAACGGCTCCTCAAACGGTATGCATCCAAGCAGCTTCGTACCCAACAGTTCCAGACCACGGCTGACCGTGCTTTTAATATCGTCAAGTTTGGATGGTATTACTTTATTGAGGATCACACCAAGAACATTAACGTTATGCTTTTCAAACAACGGCAAACTCAAAGCGACTTCATCGATGGGTCTGCCGATCCCCCCAGCGGTAACGATCACAACATCAGAACCGAGCAACTCGGCAACTCGAGCGTTTGAAAGGCCAAAACAACTGCCTACCCCGGCATGTCCAGTACCTTCGATCATCATCAGTTCATGTGTCTTACTCAGATTACCGACTGAAGTCAATATCTCTTTCTCAAGAGACTTAACATCAGGGTTTGCGATAAATCTGCGGGTAAAACCACGCTTGATCGCTATCGGACTCATATAGTACGGATTGTCTGTCAAGCCAAATACTTCATGTATTAGCGCAGCATCCTCATCGACATCTTCACCATGATAACTGACGTAATGCTGTCCGACAGGCTTGCAATACCCGGGATCAAGATTTCGAGCTTTCAGAACCTGCATCAACCCAAGGCTTACCGAGGTTTTACCGCTGTCCTGTACGGTTGCACTGATATAAATTGGTTTCATGCCGGTGATTATACGGCGATATTTCAAAAAAATCCATTTTTTTTAGTGATTATCTTAAATTGTTGCAGAACAGACATTTGAACGCAGCGTCAACCATAAAAAGCAGCTTTGCGATATTGCTTCGGAGTCATCCCCGTATACTTTTTAAAGATACGAAGCAAATACGATGCCGATGAAAAGCCAACCGTACCAGCAATTTGTTCCAGCGACATATCAGTCGTCAGCAGGAGCAGTTTTATCCGCTGGACACGCTTGCGATGAACATACTCGATCGGACCGGTCCCCATTACTCTCGTAAATACCCTGGAAAAATAGTCCGCGTTCAAACACGCCAGATCGGCAAGCTCTTTAACTGTCAACTGCGAGTCGATATTCTCACGCATAAACCGGATCGCTCTTTCTATCCGCCCGAATTCCTTGTGCTCAGAAACCCTCTCAGCGGACTCATCGATAAACCTGGATAGCAGTTGAAGCATGATCCCTTTGCTTTCCAGAAATACTGCAGGCGAAACTTCGTCGGCATAGCCTTGCGAACGCTCAAGATGAAGTTTCTTGTCATATTTCCTGGGATCTCGCTCTTTAAGCCCCATCCCGGGATTCAACTCGATAAGACGATTGAACAGTTCGACATCTCCTGCCATGCACTGGGCCTGATAGCTCAGGGGCATCTCAGAGAAGAAGTCAAAATGCCCCTCAAGCTCACACGCGAAATGAACATAGTATTGCTCAAGAAAACTGTCGCACCGGTAACAGCTGTTTGTGTACCCCGGAACCAGGTGCAGCACTGACGGCCCTAATATGAATTTCCGACCGTGATGGCTGACAACCCCCTGACCGCCGGAAGTGAGATACAGCCTGTGAAAAGGTCCGTACACATTGCTATACCGCCATGAACTATCCAATTCGCAGTACTCGACATTAATAATATTAAGCTTCAATTCCTGCAGTGTTGACGCGTCAAACATAAACTTCAAACCTCTCAAAGCAAACCATCTAAATGCTCACTCATACGCTCTTTTAATGAATACCTCCGGCTCATGCCTTCCGTCAATGTTGGTAGTAAATTCAAGCCTTATGCGCACTTTATAATCTTTCGTCGTTGCGGCTGTATGATTAATATTATAAAGACCTGGAGCAAACCTTGTAACCATCGCATCCATCACAGCATCGTCATTGTAGAGCAGGCTCACCTTTTTGACGCTGTTGCCCTCTCCAAAACCATCGAGCCGAAGCAGGTACTGCCCGGGCGTAGTGATAAGATCTGAAGCATCGATAAAACATTCACCTTTTTTTATCTCATCCGGTTTAAGGCTGCGGCACCTGTGCCAGCCCTCGGTCTTGTTGGTCGAATAAAGCTGCCATTCCCAGATAGTAGGCTCTTCGGTAGATTTGAGAATATTCAAACGAAAATACCTTGCTTCTACAGGCCCAAACTTCCTGGAGTAATTCGCTCCGACCGTAGTACCTTTAAATACAGTGGTCCATTCGTCGCCCTCGCTGTTACTACACTCGATCTTAAAATCTTGGATTCGTCCCCAACCCTCCACGATTGAAACCTGATCGACCTCAGTAACCTCTTCCAGGTCGATCTCTACCCACCATTGGTCGCTGCCGACATTCGTTGCCCAGCGGGTAGAAGGATTCCCATCGTTAATGTAATTGGGCGAATAAGGCTTACTGTGATATTCGCTTGCTTTGGCAGGTTTACCTGTCGAAACCGACTTCACCAAAACCTTGTCCTCAGCAAACTGCAGGAACTTATTGTCACCCTCGACATAATAAGCCTCAAACAACCGTACCAGAGGTACCCCGACATTCTCCGTGATACGAAGCGACATCTGCACGGCCCCTATTGTATCGAACATCACAATTCGTTTGCAACCTACCGATTCGCCCTTGTTCACTTCCACCCAATTGCCGTTTACGTCCTTCACCTCGACAACATACTTCCTGATCCTTTCGCCATACCGATAGTCCTCCATGATCACAAACTGATTGACCTTGGTCGGCTTATCGAACTTAATTGTAAAAGTTTTCCCGGTCCCCTTGTAACATCCCTTCGGATTAGAAAAACGCCTTTTTAATTCATCGCCGAACCACTGTACATCTTCATATCACCTTCCGGTATCACACCGTCAGTATTCGGTGCAGCATTTAACAGCAGCACCCCGCCGCGTCCCACAGACTTGTAATATATCTCAAGCAGTTGGTCGAGGCTTTTACGATACTTGACCTTATTGGAACTCCACATCCAGTGATGGCTGAGCAAAGGAACATCCGCTTCAAGCGGAGCCCACGCATCACCATCCGGATTCCCATGCGCCTGTGTCGCAAGCCCCGTCCGAAGGTCTTTCTCAGCAAGCGAGTTCCACGCCGGATACCCCAGCTTGCCGCTTTCCGTTCCGCACCAGCGGATTGTAGCGTCAGGACTTTGAAGTACCGCCGCGTTGGGAGCGTATTTCTCGATGATATCACTCAGTGGAATAATACAGCTTCCGTCAAACCAAAGCTCATTGATAAATCCAGGATCATCTTTAAATCTGCTGAGAACTTCGATATACTGTTGGCGAAACATTTTATTGTATTGTGTCTGCTTACTCGGATCGTTCGTCCGCCCGCCGCTGCCGACAGGCGTCCCCCAATATTCCCTGTCGCACGGATAAATATAGATACCAAGCTTCAAACCAAACTTTTTACAGCTTACCGCAAGCTCATTGAGAACATCACCCTTGCCGACCTTGTAAGGAGTATTTTTAATCGAATAGGGACTCGTTTTCGTCTGCCACCAGCAAAAACCTCCAACATGTTTCGCCACGTACAGGATCGTCTTTGCGTCCCAGCTCCTGGCGACCCTGCACCACTGATCCGTATCCAGCTTTGCAGGATCGATTCTTTCAAGCGGGGTTGACCAGTTGTCCCACTCATTTCCCTGCCACGTAGCAGGTGACAAATGAATAAACATTATCCGCTCCTGCTCGTGATAAAGATACTGAGCCTCCGATGGCCTCGCCAGATTCGCTGCCTCCGGATCATTTACCGCCATTTGATAATCACTGTCACCAGCGACAGCCATTGCTCCAAAAAGCAGCAACACGACAAAAACAAATTTGGCTCTTCTCATTTCAGTCTCCACATCAATTACTCATAAGGATCAGCAACAATAACATCTTTCCTGCGGGATTGGGGATCAACCTTCAAGCCAACAAGCTTACCATTCTTAACTGAACACTCGATCACTGTTTTATAAGGTGCGTGCAGTTTGAACTCAACATCCCAGGCTTCGGGCCACGCTGGCAAAAGATATATCCTTCTGCTGTAAGGATCGACCTGCATCAGCATCGACTGGAACGCCTTCATCAACACACCACCATGATCCTGATCCGGGATCCAGTCATAATTCGGCCCCCAAAACGCGGGAAATCTCGAATTCTTATCATAGTTCCTCGCCCTGCTGACAAGATTCGCCTTCACCTGATCCGTCAAACCAAGATACGCCATAAATATATCATCCTGCCGCCATCCCGACGCTCCCCTGTCCCAGCGATACTTCAACGCGTTAACACCCCATTCCGTATTCGGATAACCAACCGCGATCTGCCTGAACGGAAAAACCGCATACAATTCAGGATTCTCAACATTGATCTTCCTTGCAAACTTCTCAGCTGGTGCAAGCGCAACACCATCCTCTGTTTCTCGCGTCGGTATTGCAGGCAGCTTCGACATAAACGCCTTCCACCTCGCACGCTGTTTCGCGTTCGTCAACCGCTTATCCAAACCAAGCAGCCGCTGCGTAATAGAACGAAGCCCCGCAACCTCAGGCATCGGATTAGTACACTCGATCCACGTTTCGACCGCCTGCGAAGGATACATCACAAGCTTACCGGCATCGTTCACTTTGTAATAGTTCTCGAAGAATGACATGATCGCCTCAGCGATCGGTACAACCTTCTCAACAAGATACTTTTCATCCCCCGTATACTCACAATAGTCCATCAACATAAACACAAGCTCAGGCCCGGCAACCCATTCCCACTTGTGCCACATACTCCGCTGCAACGGATCCTTTCTCTCACTGTATGGCTTATCCCAGCCGTAAGTATTGGAAAATATCGCTCCCCACGGATACATGCACTCACCAAAATAAGCCCCTTCAAACCCGAAATACTTCTTTGTCCGATACTCGCACAGCGGAAAAATATCATCAACATACATCCGCATCAATGGTTTCATCAGATCGAAATCGCCTGACATCGGCATACTGATATACGGCAGCCGACTGTTCTGCCACCAGTACCCCTGCCCCCACCGCCTGTCATCCGGATCCCCGTTAAAATCAACTGTAAAGATAGATCCGTTAAACTTAACAGGAAACTCTCCACGGCTCCCGCAAGCGTCAATAAACCGCTGTAAAGCATATGCCCTCGTAACAGTACTCGCATCATCAAGATACTCCATTGCACCCTTGCCCGCGACCTGCTTACCGTCAAGATAAAGTTTCACCGTACAATGTTTCGAGTCCACAACAACAGCAACATGGCTCCACTTGTCGGCCTCCAGACAATTCTTAACATTAAGTATCTCGCTGCCCACGATAAGACGCAAACTGTTCCCCGGATGCGTATCAAGAAGAAACCCATTTGATCCCCCAGGCGTGATCTTATCAATGATCCTCGCACCACCCCCTGCCTGCTTATCAGGCTTGATCCATGCTTCAAAACTTAAATCACCTTTCTTGCCCCAATTCTCAGAATCAGCAAGCACCGAATACAACTTAGGCTTCTCACTGTAAATATCATCACTGACTCTAAGCATTTCCATGTCACTCGCTAATACAGCAACATTTTCATTCTTAAGCGCCCGCTCAAAAAACGAAACTATAAACGGCGGAGCAAAATTGTACCACCTGGCGGGCGGTTGAAAATTGTACCACTGTAACTAAAAACCTGTAATAATGGGTTGTAAAACGTCATTTAACGAGTTTTACAGTTGTTATTACGGGAGATTACAGAGGTGTA